>DAOOPV010000034.1:0-14860 GCA_035388405.1 Anaerolineaceae bacterium | reverse complement strand
TCGGTTCGGTACTGGCAAGCCAGCAGGCTGCGCACTCCGAGCAGGATCATTTTCTCATTTAATTACCGAGTTAGGTTCTCGGTTCGGTACTGGCAAGCCAGCAGGCTGCGCACTCCGAGCAGGATCATTTTCTTATTTAAGTCGTTCATATCATTTCGTAGGCCGGAATGAGACCGCCTGATAACCGCTGAATATCGAATATCTTGCGCGGGCTTACTCCGGCAACAAGGCAAAACCCCTAAATCACTGAATTGCCGGATTCAAAAGCGGAATCCGGCCTAGGGTGCTCTCTGTGCCCTGCCCCCCTCCAGCCGGGGAACGAGGCGAGAGGAGGGGGAATTAAAGGGGGTGGGTTCTCCGTTTTATCCTTTCGCAGGCCGGACAAAATATCTGTAGGGCGGGATTGAGGGCACCGTGAACAATGTGATGAACGGATGTATCGTGCCCTCAATCCGCCAAAAATGGGTGATGGCGGATTGGAAGCACTCCAAGGCTTTTACGTGATGCAGGACCTTGTGCTTCCAATCCCGCCCTACACGCGAAAGACCTGCCTTATTCAATTCTGGAGGGAGGAACCCCAGGGCAGATATGCTCCCCATTCCGCCTTACATGACCGATAATCGATACGCCCTGGTAAACGCATACAGTTATAATTTCCCTACACTCATTTACGAGGTACTGATATGGACGACTCGCGAGATATCGTCAGAAATTTTTACGACCAAAACTCCCAACAGGAATGGGATCGCCTCGACCGCCATCCCTACGAGTTTGCCATCACCACCCGCATGATGGACAGCTATATCAAGCCAGGCGATTCCATCCTCGACATTGGCGGGGGTCCTGGCCGCTACTCTCTCCACTATCTGCAAAAAGGCAACTCCGTCGTCCTGACCGACCTCTCCCAGGGCAATATCGACTTTTCCCTGCGCCTGGCTTCGGAACGCGGGCTTGCTCTGCGCGCGCTGGCTTGCGACGCCCTCGAAATCGAGCAGCACGTCAGCGAGAAATTCGATCACGCCTTCCTGATGGGTCCGCTCTACCACCTGCTCGAAGAAACCGAGCGCGTTCAGGCAGTCCGGGCAGCGCTGGCAAAGCTGAAACCTGGCGGCATTCTCTACGCATCTTTCCTGCTGATGTTTTCCGGGATCATCTTCTTCCTGCGGGAAGCGCCGGATTTGATCATCAGTCCGGGGGAAGAAGTGTGGTTGAACGCAGTCCGGAAACAGATCTCATGGGGTGGGGATGCCTTCACCAGGGCGTTCTTTTATGATCAGGACAAGATCCTGCCCTTCATGCAGCAATTTGACATTGAAATCCTGCACCTTTTTGGGCAGGAAGGGATCACCTCAACCCACAACTATGAACTGCAAACCCAGCCAGAAGAGATCCAGAAGGCCTGGATTGATTTTGCGGTGGATTTGTGTGAGATGCCCAAATATCTCAGCCACTCCGAGCATGCCATGGTGATCGCGAGAAAGACTTAGAATCAACACTTCGAAAGGTTCCCGATAAAAGGATCTCAAATCATTTGCCGGATTCAACTGCGGAATCCGGCCTACGAAAGACTTGTGTCACTCGGACGAAATGCCTAAAAAGTGCGTTAAACTCAAGGGTATAGGTGAATTGTGAAAAAGATCATTGTCCTCTACCGTTCCAAAACCGGTTTTTCAAAACGCTACGCCGAATGGATCGCGGAAGAACTGGCATGTGAATGCCGTCCCATCAAGGGCGTTAAGCTGGATGATCTCAAGGATTCCAAACTTGTGATCTACGGCGCGGGCGTGTACGCTGGCATGATAGCCGGCTTGGGAAAAATCAAGAACTGGATGGAGAAATCCCCGGAGAAGACCTGGATTGTCTTTGCGACAGGCGCAAGCCCTCACGAGGAGGGTTACGAGGAGTTGCTTTTCAAGACCAACTTTCGCAAAGGCGAAAGCCGACCGGCGCATTTCTATTACTTTCTCTCTGGGATTAACTACGAGAATATGGGTTTTTTCAATCGGGTCCTGATGAAACTCTTTTCAGGTATGGCTTCAAAAAAGAACGGCACTACCCCGTCCACGAAGCAAATCTCGGTTGACCTGGCAAATCGCCATTACATCGCGGATCTGTTGAGTTACGTTCGCCTGAAAGCGAGGTAAAGATGAAACTTGAGCATGTTGCTCTCTATGTGGAAGACCTGGAGGCGATGAAGGCATTTTATGTGCGCAACTTCGGCGCCATAGCCAATAACCAATACCACAATCCTCGCACCGGGCTGCAAACTTACTTCCTTAGTTTCGATGGCGGTGCCCGCCTCGAGATCATGCAGCGTCCTGGTTTGACCCCCAAAGCCAGTGGCGAGCATGTGCTTGGATATACCCACATCTCTTTCAAACTTGGCTCGGCGGAAAAGGTTGATCAGCTAACCAGGGAACTGCAGGAATGTGGCTGTCCCCTGCTGAACGGTCCGAGATTGACCGGTGATGGCTATTACGAGAGTGTCCTCAGTGACCCGGAGGGCAACCTGATCGAACTGGTTGCATAAAGTCATGAACATGCGCACAGAGCAAGAGATGGTTGACCTGATCCTCGAGTTTGCCAGGCAGGACGAACGTATCCGCGTCGTGGCGATGAACGGCTCACGCGCCAATCCCAACGCGCCCCGGGACGCCTTCCAGGACTACGATATCGTCTGCGTGGTGACGGAAATGGCTGGCTACCTGGTGGACGACGCCTGGCTGGATTACTTTGGCAAGCGCGTGATCATGCAGAAGCCCGACGCTATGGAGCTCTTTCCGCCAGAAGGCAGGACCAGGTTTGCATACCTGATGCAGTTTGAGGATGGCAACCGGATCGACCTGACGCTGCTCCCGCGGCAGGAACTTGAACAATATCTAAAAGAAGACAGCATCATCCGTATTTTGCTCGATAAAGATGGAAGCGTGCGTGCCCTGCCGGAAAGCAGCGACAGGGATTACTGGATAAAACGTCCGACGCCCGGCATGTTTGATGACTGCTGCAACGAATTTTGGTGGCTGAGCGTCTATGTGGCAAGGGGTTTGGCACGCAATGAACTGCCGTATGCCATTGCCCACCTGGACTACATGCGTACTCAACTGATGACCATGCTCAGCTGGCAGGTGGGGTTGGAAAAAGGCTTTGATTTCTCGATAGGGAAACAATTCAAGTACCTGCAGCAGCATGTGAGTGACGCCGCCTGGCAGCAGTTGTGTGCCACCTGGAATGTTGGCAGCCCTGAAGCCTGCGAAGAAGCGCTGGTGGGATTGTTGACTTTGTTCCGTGAGGTTTCGAAGGTTATTGCTCAGCGTTTCGGCTACAGCTATCCCGACTATGATGTAAAAGTAAGCTGCTACTTGGGCAGGTTGGGAATAAACGGCGGCTAAGGGTTTGCCGGAGGTATCACAAGTGTCCAACAGAGCCCGCCATCCGGCGGGCTTTGTTATAATGGAACAAAACCACTCAGGAGGCTCACCAAATGTCCGGTCCGAGAGAAATTCACGCGCCAACAGGCACCCAACTCACCTGCAAGAACTGGTTGATCGAAGCGGCTTACCGCATGATCCAGAATAATCTCGATCCTGCAGTTGCTGAAGCTCCGGATCGCCTGGTGGTCTATGGCGGTCGCGGGCAGGCAGCCCGTTCCTGGGAGGCTTTCGATGCCATCCTGGCTTCCCTGCGGGACCTTGAAGAAGACGAAACCTTGCTGGTGCAATCGGGCAAACCCGTCGGCATCTTCCGTACCCACACCGACGCGCCCCGGGTGCTGATTGCCAATTCGAACTTGGTACCCCACTGGGCAACCCAGGAGCACTTCGACGAACTAGCAGCCAAGGGCTTGATCATGTACGGTCAGATGACCGCCGGCTCGTGGATCTACATCGGTACCCAGGGTATCCTGCAGGGCACCTACGAAACCCTTGGCTCGCTTGCACAACAGCAAGGCTGGCCATCTCTGAAAGGCAAATTTGTGCTCACTGCGGGTTTGGGCGGCATGGGCGGCGCCCAGCCAATGGCAATCACCATGAACGAAGGCGTGGGTCTGATCGTTGAAATAGACCCGGAACGCGCAAAAAAACGCCTCGATATCGGCTACGTGGACATGGTCACGGACAACCTCGAAGACGCCATGACCCAGGTGGAAGAGGCGCTCGAACAGCAAATCCCCAAATCCATCGGGCTAATTGGCAACGCCGCTGACGTCTACAGCGAATTACTGCTGCGCGGAGTCATCCCGGACGTGGTCACCGACCAAACCTCGGCGCATGACCCGCTCTCCTACGTTCCCGACGGCATGAGCCTGGCGGCAGCAGAGCAGCTGCGCCAAAGCGATCCTGAGAAATACATTGAACTCTCGCTCAAAACCATGGCGAAGCACGTTGAGGCGATGCTGGGCATGCAAAAGCAAGGCGCGATCGTCTTCGACTATGGCAATAACATCCGCCAGCGTGCTTTCGACCAGGGCGTGGAAAATGCTTTTGACTTTCCGGGCTTCGTGCCCGCGTACATCCGCCCGCTCTTCTGTGAAGGCAAGGGTCCTTTCCGCTGGGTGGCGCTCTCGGGCGACCCGGAAGATATCTACAAGACCGACCAAAAACTGATGGAGCTCTTCCCGCAAGACGCGCATCTGCACCGCTGGCTCAAAATGGCGCGGGAGCAGGTGCCCTTCCAGGGGTTGCCCTCACGTATTTGCTGGCTTGGTTATGGCGAACGCGATATTGCCGGTTTGGCGTTCAACGAGATGGTCGCCAACGGCACGCTGAAAGCCCCAATCGTGATCGGGCGTGACCATTTGGATGCCGGCTCGGTGGCGTCTCCCAATCGCGAGACCGAATCCATGCTGGATGGCACCGATGCGGTCAGCGACTGGCCGATCCTGAATGCCCTGCTCAACACAGCCAACGGCGCCACATGGGTCAGCTTCCATCACGGCGGCGGCGTGGGCATTGGCTTTAGCCAACATGCCGGGCAGGTGATTGTCGCTGATGGCACGCCCGAAGCAGCCAAGCGCCTCAAGCGCGTGCTGCTAGGCGACCCCGGGATGGGAGTTATCCGTCACACGGATGCTGGTTATCCGGAAGCGGTACATTTTGCGAAAGAGCACGGGGTGAAAATCCCGATGAGGCCGAAAGACTAAGCGAGGCAGATGAAAACCCGACGATTTTTCTTCTTTTTTCTAGCGATCCTGGTAGGGGTGGGAGCAGGGCTGGCTTTTGGCTGGACGATGATGCCACCTGCCGCACCGACCAATGCCCCGCTTGGCAGTTTGCGGGCAGACTTCAAGACCGACCTCGTTTTGATGGTTGCGGAGGATTTCCAGACCGAACCTGACTCCATGCAGGCACTAACGCGGCTGGACAAGCTGGACGATGGCGACCCCATTACCTTGCTTGGCAACAGCATTCAGTACGCCCAGACGATAGAATACCCGGAAGAAGATCTGACCTTGATGCGCAACCTGCTGAACAGCATCGATGCAGAAATTTACCTGGAATGGAACGATACGAGGGTGCCGTGATGGACGCAAAAACCTCTGCTCGAACCCATTGGTATTTGCTGACCGGACTGGTGCTCGGACTGGCAATCGGGCTGGTGGTCTCACTGCTCATTTCCCCGGCAGTCACCGCTGAAGCGCTGCCCCATGAGCTGGACCAGTCAGGCAAAGTTATCTATCGAGAACAGATCGCCCTGGCTTACGCCAGCAACCAGGATCTGAGCCGCGCAATGAGTCGCCTTGAGTTGCTTAAGGACGCTGATTTGGCTGCTGCTCTGATCGCGCAGGCTCAAACGGTCGTTGCGCAGGATGGACCCGTGGAGCTCTCACGCGCCCTGGCAGAATTGGGCACGGCTGTTCAACAACTCACAGCTCCCACCAGCCCCTGAGGTCTGTTGGGCGGGCAAAAAAACCGGTGACGAACCGGTTTTTTGCTGGAATCTATAAATAACAGGACAAGATATGCAAAATTACCCCCCTCCAAACTTTAATCGATCGCCGAATGGAAAGAAGAAACCCAGTGGTGGGATAAAAGGCGCTATCCGCGAAAACCTGGAAACCCTTCGCAATACGCCTGAGGCTTTTCGCTTGGTTTGGGCTGCCAGCCGCGGCAACACCCTGATCAGTTTTGGTCTGACGCCAATCGCCGCTCTTTTGCCGGCAGCGCAGTCGTGGGTGGGGAAGATGATCGTCGATAGCATCCTTGGCGCGATCAATCAGTCTATGAATGTTGAAGCGGGTTTGCGTTTGGTGCTGCCGTATGTGGCGGCGGAATTCGGGCTGTTGCTTTTGGGAACCATATTAAATTCGATCCGATTTCTCTCCAACAGTGTTTTACAATCCCAACTGACCAACCATATCAACACGCTGATCATCAAAAAGGCTATCAGCCTTGACCTGCAGTTCTTCGAAGACCCGGTATTCTATGACAATATGCAAAACGCCCGCCGGCGAGCCGACAGCTCCGCTTTGTCGATCATGAACGCCATCCTGCAGATCGTGCAGCAGACCATCACGCTCGTCTCGCTGGTTGCCCTCCTGGTTAGGTTCAGCCCCTGGCTGGCCGTCGTGGTGATCCTGGCTGCCATCCCCAACTTCATTTCACGCTCGCGCTTTTCCGAAATGGCTTTCAGAGCGCTTACACGCCGCGCCCCGGAATCGCGCTTGCTTAACTACATTGAAACTTTGCTGACCAGCAATGAAACGGTCAAGGAAATTAAACTCTTCGGCCTTGGTGAGCCGCTTTTGGCGCGCTACCGTCAATTGTTCACGAAGTTCTTCGAGGAAGACCGGGAGATCTCGCGTAAAAACACGATCGCCAGCTTCTTTTGGGGATTGCTCAGCAACCTGGCGTACTACGGTAGCTACGTTTGGGTCATCCTGCGCGCCCTGGCGAAAGCGATCACCCTTGGCGATATGACCATGTTCCTTTCTGTCTTTCGCCAGTCCCAAGGCGCAGTGCAGCAACTGCTCGACAGCTTTAACCGGCTTTATGAGAGCAACCTCTATCTTGACAACTTGATGGACTATCTCAAGATTGAACCCGTGCTGGCTCTGCCGGAGAATGGCAAGATTGCGCCTGCCCCGATCCAGGAGGGCATCCGTTTCAAGGATGTATCCTTCAGATACCCCGGTTCCGAGAAAATGGTGCTGCAGAATATCAACCTCTTCATCCCGCCCGGCGAGAGCATTGCCCTGGTGGGGTTAAACGGCGCTGGCAAGACCACATTGATCAAGCTGCTCACCCGGCTTTACGACCCCACTGAAGGGCAGATCCTGCTGGATGGCATAGATTTGCGCGAGTATGACCTCAAGACCCTGCACCAGCGCTTTGGGGTCATCTTCCAGGACTATGTGCGCTACCAGTTCAGCGTACGGGAAAACATCGGCTTTGGTCAGATCGAGGATCTGGAGGATACTGAGCGCATTGAAAGTGCTGCCGAACGCGGCGGAGCTGACGAGGTGGTGGCTGAGCTGCCCCAGGGGTACGAAACCGTCTTGGGCAGGCGCTGGGAACGCGGTCAGGAGCTTTCGGGCGGGCAGTGGCAAAAGATTGCCCTGGCGCGCGCCTTTATGCGCAAGGCGGAGGTGTTGATCCTGGACGAGCCAACCTCGGCACTGGACGCGGAAGCCGAGTACGAGATCTTCCTGCGCTTCCGCGAGCTGATGGCGGGACGCATCGCGGTTTTGATCTCGCACCGCTTCTCTACCGTGCGCATGGCGGACAGGATCGTGGTGCTATCGGAAGGCAAAATCCACGAACTTGGCAGCCACGCGGAGCTGATGGCACGCGATGGCGCTTACGCCCGGCTGTTCAACCTCCAGGCGGAAGGCTATCGGTAGAGGTTGAATGTGTTAGTAGGGTGGATTGGTGTTGCCCTCATAGCGTAGCTGCCAGGATTCACGACTTCACCGCTTGTCTGTTCCGAGGTTTTATCGGAGCAAGCCCATGCAAGTCTTATGTCAAACTAACATTCTTGGGCAGTGGGTAGGGTGGGTTGGCGTTCACGAGCATGGGAGTAAAGAGGGTGTTTAAAAGCCAACCCACCGATCGAATGACTGGAGTTTGTTTTGGTGGGTTGGCTATATGGATGCCAAGACAAGGCAAGATCCTCTCACGCCAACCGCACCCTACGAAGAGATCGTGCTTGTTAATGATAGCTTGTCCCGTAGGGCGAAATTGAGGGCACTGTGATCGATGTGAGGGATACATGTATTGTGCCCTCAATTCGCCCTGATAGTCTTGTAGCGCGAATTGGTGTTCTCCGGTCCTCTTCACCACTCCGCCGCTTATCTCATCCGAGGAATCGTCGGAGTGAGCCCGCGCAAGTCTCATGAAATATCAAGGTCACAGGGCAGTCTCATTACACAGCTTCGCCGGTACTCCGTCCGACCTACAAGTCTGTCGATAAAATTGGGGTTGAAAGGACAGGCGGAAATTCTGACCCTTTGGATTGGTAATTTTTCATCCAGCGTACTGCTAATTACAAAATGTAAGTTGTATAATTGTGGATGCATATCGAAAATGTGCAGTACTTTCTCACCCAAAAAGCACCTTAACTCACCATCGTTCAACAAGGAGAGAACATGACTGAACAGCGCAAGAAATTGACACTTCCCGGTTTTTTCAAGAAGGCTTCGGAGGGCAAACCCATCACCTGGCTCACATGTTATGACTACCCAACTGCATACTTTCAGGAGCAGGCAGGGGTGGACATGATTTTGGTGGGTGACAGCCTCGGCATGACCATGCTTGGGTATGACAGCACTCTACCTGTCACGATGGATGACATGATCCGGCATGCATCGGCGGTCCGACGCGGCGCGCCAAACACCTGGGTCGTGGGGGACATGCCCTACATGACCTACCAACCCTCAGTAGAAACAGCCATCATTAATGCCGGCAGGTTTATGGCGGAAGCTGGTTGCGATTCGATCAAGCTGGAGGGCGGAGCTTCCATGGCGGACCGGATCCGGGGAATTGTGGATGCTGGCATCCCGGTAATTGGTCACCTGGGGCTTACCCCTCAAAGTGTAAGCTCCCTGGGCGGGTTTAAGCTCCAAGGGAAAAGCGCTGAAACTGCCAAGAAGATCGTGGATGACGCCAAGGCGTTGGAAGAAGCCGGAGCGTTCATGATCCTGCTTGAATTGGTGCCCGATCGCGTGTGCCAGTTGATCACCGAGCGCGCAAACGACTGCCTGATCATGTCTTTGGGTTCAGGGCTTCACGCGCATGGGCAGCTGCTGATCTATCACGATGCGTTCGCGCTCTATCCAAAGTTCAAACCCCGCATGGCGAAGGTGTTTGCTGACGCTGGCACCGTGATCCGCGAAGGTTTGGAAAGTTACGTGAAGGAAGTGACTGAAAAAACCTTCCCTGCGCCAGAGAATTGGTTCGGCATGCCCGATGACCAATACGACGAACTGCTTAAGCTGCTGTGAAAGAGGTAGAAATGACCGACTTACAACATCGCTTGGAAATCCCAAAAGCTTACCTGGATGAAGTCAATCATGTTTTGCTCGACCCAAACAGCGGGGTGATGCAAAAGTTCCTGGCCGTGGTCGCCAAATATGGCACTCCGGAAGAGATCAATCGCAAGCACGTTCAATCGCGCCGGCTGGAGAATTTGCTCGAGCTGGTTGCCAAAAAATCCCCTCCAGCTGTTGATGACCTAAAGTGGCTGATGGAACAGCGGGATAAAGGCGCGTTTATCTCAGAAGAAGGTTACCGCATTCAAGTATTGGGTGATAAAGCCTACGATATGCAGTTCAAGGATGACAGCGCGGTCACATTGGAAGTTTCGGCGCTGCAGTACTTCCCGTGGGTCCGAGCCATGGCAGAGCAAGCCATCGCTCAAAAATCGCTCGTGCCAGGCCGGTTTATTGCTGTGCGGAAAATGAAGGAGTCTGAAGCCGATGGAGACCTCCCCGCGATTGTGGCTGCTTTGGATATCATTGGTGCGTCCTTCGTCGAGACGCTGGATACCAAAGGCACCGATGGCTCCAATCCGCACCTGGGAGGTCCAGCCACGATCACAGGCTATTTCGGCGGGATTGGTCAGCCCAACGAACACGCGCTGATGTGGGTGGATGAATTCCTGTATTACTACACCAACTATGGCGTTCAGCATGTGCTCAATTTCAATGCCGGCACCATTCTGATGGGTTTCATGGTCTACAAGCTGGGTGTCGACATTCAATTCAAAATATCCGTGTTCTTCGGTTCAGATAATCCCTATCATGCCCTGTGGATCATGATGATGGCCAAGCTTTTTGCGCGCGAAGACGGCACCTCGCCGCTGATCGGCTTCAACTGGTCGAATTCGATCAACAATCAGACCATGGAATTGACCGCGGATTTTCGTAAAGCGTTGGGTTTTGAAAACGTAATTCGTTTTGAACACCACATTACCGAGCCGCAAAAGAGCATCGTCATCCAGCCTTACAATCGGAGGGATGAGTTGATCCAAATCGCCGACCATGTTGCCAATATCGCAGGCAAGCATGAAGGGGGAGACCCTGAGCTGGATGCAACCCGCGACCATCCATCGGACCTGTTGGATTATTTCAGAGATAAGGACGAAGTCATCCGCAGCGGGGATTGGGATAATCTGCTGATCAATTACCTGGATAAGGTTGAGGCGTGCAACCGCACAGCCAAAGCGCTGACGGAGCACGGCTTAAGCTTTGTGGCAGCGAGAAATTTGCACCACAACAGACCGTAGTCGAACGATCTGTGCAGTTAATAAGCAGGGCAGCCGAAAGGCTGCCCTGCTTTGCGTAATGAGTTAATCGTAGGGTGTGATTGAGGACTTGTCGTGCCCTCAATCTGCCCTTGTAAATTAAGAATCAGAAAGGCAGATATTTGAATAGCATCGATCAAGAAGGTGAGGGTGAATCCACTCTTGCCCTTGTAGGGTGGGTTGGCGTCACAGTATCTTGCCCTGTCTTGACATCCAAATAGCCAACCCACCAACAGCAGCATTCTTCCGTAAACACATCGTTAATGGATCGATTTGCTCATTCAGCGGTGGGTAGGCTACAACCCAGTGTGCTCCTGCATATGCTTTGTGACGCCAACCCACCCTACAAGCTTCGTGCTTTATCGTACCGCTGATCAAATGAACGGGATATCTACGGGTACTTGATCTCTGGCGCATTATTGAAGACAATTGGATTACCAAACCATTCCTTGAAGGTTCCATTTACCGGGTAAAATAGGGAGCATGCCTCACGTCATCCCTCAAGACCTTGAAAAAGCCGCAGTACGCGGTGAGCCTTCGCACGTCTGGCGCGCTGGGCAACAGCGCCGCTTCGCGATGCTGAAAGAGGCTGCCGGTGAACGCTTGCAGGGCAGTGTGCTGGTGGACGGCTGTGGAGTTGGAACTTACCTTTCCCGACTGGTGCCCATCTCAGGGTTTGTGACGGGTCTGGATATCGAGTACCCGCGGGTGGTCGACAGCAGCGTCTACACACCGAACGTGCTCTGTGCCGCGGGCGAGTACTTGCCGTACCAGTCCGAAAGTATGGACCTGGTCTTCAGCCATGAGGTACTGGAACATGTGCAGGATGATTCCATGGCGATCAGCGAGATGGTGCGGGTGCTCAAACCTGGCGGACGAATTGTGCTCTTTTGCCCCAACCGGGGTTACCCCTTCGAAACCCATGGGCACTACTGGAAGGGCAAATACCATTTTGGCAACACTCCCCTGATCAACTGGCTCCCCCGCAAACTGCGCGACAAACTCGCGCCGCATGTGGAGGTCTACACCCGGGCGGATCTGGCAAAGTTGTTTGCTGGTTTGCCAGTGAAGTTCATCGAACAACGCACGATTTTTGGCGCGTACGACAACATCATCGAACGCCATCCCAAAATTGGTAAGCTCTTGCGGGGTTTTCTGCAAACCCTTGAAAAGACTCCCTTGCAGCGGCTCGGACTATCCCATTTTTGGGTTGTAGAGAAGGTATAAGCCGCTGTTCTTGCTGTAATTACCGTATATTGAAGAGGATGATTGTTTACAACCTTCAGTGCAGACACGGGGGTCTGCCCCTACGAAGTTACCTTTCCCTCAAACCACGAAATGTAGGGGTCACCCCCCCGTGGTGACCCGTCAGCATGGCAACAACCGGTTACCTCCAAGATCTGTTTGTATACTACTCACCATCGAAGGATGTTCTGTACGTTTTGATGAGACCCCCAGGCGGAGGGAGTAAACCCCCTCCGTACAGGGTAACCTTAGCCCAGCTGCAAATTAACGCATCAACCATTTTTCAAAAGTCTGGCTTGATTCGGTCGCATTGAGATCTGCAAATTCCCGCTTGGGTCGCAGGTGAAAGACTCCTCGGGGGAGAGCAGGTCCACAAAGCGCCAGTTGGCCTTACCGCGCAGGGGCAGTGTCAATTCAGCAGGCTCGGACGCACTGTTGACCGCAACGACCACGCAATTCTCGCCAGTTTCACGGCAGAAAGCAAATTGCTGAGAGGCGACCAACACCTCTTCATAAGAGCCGAATTTCAATGCATGGTGAGATTGACGCAAATAAGCCAGGTGCCCGATCCAACCGCGCAGGTTGTGGGCGTGTGCCTGATTTTGCAGTTGAGGCAGGTCAAAGGCGGGTCGCAGGTTCCAGTCATCCGACTGTTTCACCCCTTCAAAGCCAAACTCACTGCCGTAATAGACCGATGGGATGCCGGGCATGGTGAACAGCAAAAAGTACAGAAGGTGCAGTTGCTGTTTGTCGCGCAGCTGAGAAGCAATTCGGCTGACATCATGGTTATCGGCGAAGTTGAAGAGCGTGGGGAGGTCGCGGTAGATTCCCTGCGTGCCAAACTCCCGGTTGAGCGAATATGCCAGTTCAAAAAAGTTGCTGTCATTGAAGGAGGAGAAAAGGCTCTTGAAGAGCTCGTAGTTGGTGGTGGCATGCAGCCTGTCTGGGTTTGCCCACTGGCGGTAGTCGCCGTGGATGACTTCACCCATCAGCCACAGGTTGGGGTCGAGTTGGTTGGTGAAGGCGCGCAACTCGCGAAGAAAATCAAAACTGAGCGCGTCCGCGGCGTCCAGGCGGATGCCGTCGATCTGGAACTCCTCTTTCCACATGCGGATGGCATCAAAAAGGTGCTGCCGGGTGGAAGGTTCGGCGAGGTTGAGTTTGACCAGGTCGAAGTGTCCGTTCCAGGCGGCGTAGCTGAAGGGGTCGCCGTGTGGAGAGCGCTGGTCGAAGCGCAGGTCGGCAAAGCAATTTTTGTAAGGAGAGTCTTGGCCATTAGCCTGCACATCGCGAAACGCCCAGAAATTGCGACCCACGTGGTTGAAGACCCCATCCAGAACCAGGTGCATTCCGCGTGCGTGGAGTGCATTGGAAAGCTCAGCCAGGTCGGCGCGGGTGCCAAGCCGACGGTCGACGTGAAAATAATCGGCGGTGTCGTAGCCGTGGCTGCCGGACTCAAAGACCGGTCCGAGGTAAAGCGCGTTCGCGCCCAGGCTCTGGATGTGATCCAGCCAGCCCAGGATCTGGCGCAGGCGGGGCTGCGGCTCGGATTGGAAGTCGTTGAAATGCGGCGCACCGCATGCCCCGAGTGGGTAAATGTGGTAAAAGATGCTGTTTTGATTGATAGTGGTCATGTTTCCTTCAAACTATACCAATCGGTATAGTGAAATTGGCAAAAAAATTTACGAGAAGATCCCATACATGAACTGCTGACGAGCCTGGTAAGCCAGGTCTTCGTTCAGCGCGGTGTTTTCTTCAAATGCTTGCTGAATATAGGCGTTCGCCATGCCGAGCAAAGTGATAGTGTAAGCCTGGGCGCGACCGCGCATATTGCCGTTATCTTTCTCGGCTTCAGAAAAGAGGGTAAAGACTGGTTCATGCTGGGCTTTGATCCAGGGTTTGATGATGTCGTAGGCTTCGCCGCGGGCTGGCGCATTACGCATGGAGAACTGCAGTTTGTAGAAGAGCAGGTTGCTGTCGGCGAAACGGAAGGTGCTGCGCAGCACTTCCGCGATGTTTTGAGGCAGGTCACGCCGATACTCGCAGGCATCCTTCAGGCGTTTGATGTAGGGGGTGTAGTTTTCAGATAGCAAGGCTTCCATGAGCCCGCGCTTGCTGCGGAAATAGTGGTAGAGCGTGGGCTTGGTGATGCCCGACTGGTCGCAGATCTCCTGCACGCCGGTGGCATCGTAGCCAAAAGACGCAAAAAGAACCAGCGCGTTCTCAAGAATGGTCTCTCGGTTGTTCATAGAGTTACTATACCGCACGGTATAGTGATTTGTCAAGCCCAAAATCAAAATTGGTGGTGTGGATCAAGATTTTCTGTTTTGCAGGACCTTGGTTGTCTCAATAAACTCCTGAACAGAGGTTTTTGAGATCAAACGGGCGATCGTTTCCAGAGGCAGCTGCTCCAGTTTTTTGAAACGGACACAGGATTTGCCTATGTCAGGTTTCACGCCCATCGCGGCAAAGGCGTCCATCAGTTCCTGGTAATCTGCCGGGTCCTGGTAAACGGACATCAGGTAGAGCGAGTTGTAATTCTTTTGAGCCGCCAGGGCGATGTAGCTAAGAGGCTTTTTGTTGTACGTGTCAGGATACACCTCCAGGGGCACTTCATAACTGAGCATGCCCCAATTGATCGTCTCCTCATACCCTTCGGGCAGATATTGCAGGATCAGATCGCGAACGGCAGAGATGACCTCACACCGGTCTTGAGGCAAACTGGCAAGGTAATCAGCAGGGGTGGTAGTTGAAGTTGAAACCATGAGAGTCCTTTCTCGTGTGCAGTTTATTTTATCCTCAGGAAAATGAAAGGCAAGAAAGCGTAGATACCGTATTGAAAGTCAAGCTGAATAATTGAATTGGCGGTCATACT
>DAOOPV010000033.1:0-24797 GCA_035388405.1 Anaerolineaceae bacterium | reverse complement strand
AGTTGCTGCGTCTGGCGCAATGATCCAACTGAAGGGATAAGCAGCTTTGTCGATGAAATACCAGGCCGATCCGACCAGCCAGTAACCGTTCAAGGCTCCGAATACGGCCCCTAAAATCATTTCCATCGGCGTGTCCCGGTTGAACCGTCCAGATTCTGCAAAGCGGCGAAACGCGGGGGTCTGATAGCCAAGGAAGCCACAGACGAATAACACGATCAAATCGAGCAAGAGGGCTTTTGTGCCGGATAAATCACCTAAAAGGCGGGGGAGAACTTCCTGGATGATGAAAAGTGCCAGGATCCCCGAAACAATGACAACCAGTTCCTTGCGCAAACCTCGAACCGCTCCGATTATTCCAAAGAGCACTATAAAGATGGTGAACAAAATGTTGAGAGAAACCATGTTAGTCCCTATCCCTCCGCCATTTCGTAGAGCAAGTGCGCGATGCGTTCTGCTGCTTGAGGCTGGGAAAGTGCTTTCATCGACCGCTGCATGTGTTGTAAGCGTGCCTTGTCCTGAACGAGCATTTCGACCTGTGCAAAAAGCTGGGTTTGGAGATATTGGTCTTCCAGTAAAATGGCGGCCTCGCGTTCCACCAGGTAATCCGCATTGACTTTCTGATAGCGCCAGGCGTAAGGATAAGGCACCAAAATGGCTGGCAGACCAAAGAACGGATATTCTCCCAGAACGGATGCGCCAGCCCGTGAAACCACGAGATCTGCTGCGGCATAAGCCGCTCCCATTTCGTGAAGATAGGGGAATGCCTGGTAGGTCTGCGGCAGGTTGCTGGTAGCTGCTCTTACCGTCTCCCAATCAAGATGCCCTGTCAGGTGAATGACCTGGTAGTGCTTGAGGAGATCTTTCAAAATGGTGATGACCGCTTTGTTGATCGAGCGAGCGCCACTGCTGCCGCCGGTGAACAAGATCACAGGTTTTTCGCTGGAAAAACCAAAGTATGCCAGAGCATCAGCTTTGGTCCATTTCATTAAATCCTGGCGAAGTGGGTAGCCTGTCACTTCAACTTTCTCCTTCTTGGTGAAAAACCTGCGCGAATCTTCCACGCTCACCGCGATCTTGTCCGAAAATCGGGCCAAGGTCTTCAACGCCAGTCCGGGTTCGATATCCGGCACGAAGAGCAAAGTTCTGATTGTTAGACCAGCCAAAGCCATTGGAATTGCCAAATAACCGCCCGTGAACATTATCACATCGGGTTTGTATTCCTTGAGAATTTGCTTTGACTGCTTGTAACCTTGCCATAATTTCACCAAATTACCAGGCAATTGCCTGAGTGACACGCCGTGGACACCAGCCGCGCGGATTCCGCGATAGGGCAAATTTGCCCGCGCAACGAGCTCAGCTTCCATGCCGCCCTCGCTGCCGACCCACAGAATATCTGTGTCATCACTCACTCTCTCCGTAACGGTCAGCGCCGGATACACTCCGCCGCCAGTCCCGCCTGCGCAAATCAACAGTCGCACTGGTAGTACTCCTTTCAGAGGCTGTTTTGTTCGCCCCTTGGCGAGCAACATTCATCACAATCCCAACAGCAGCCATCGTTGCCGTCATACTGGATCCGCCTGCGCTGATAAAGGGCAGGGCGTTCCCGGCAAAAGGCAGCAAACCAACGATGACCGAAACATTGATCAAAGCTTCGATCACAATCCAACTTGTCAAACCAAATGCCAGCAGGGAGCCCAATTGATCAGGAGCGTTGCGAGCAATCTTGAAACCGCGCCAAATGAGGAAGATGTATAGCGCGATTACGACCATCGCGCCAACGATTCCGGTTTCTTCAGCCAATACAGCAAAAATACTGTCAGTATGGGGCAGGGGCAGACCAGTGAACTTGGTGTTTGCCTTGCCAAGACCCACGCCGAAAACTCCGCCCTTGATGATCGCTTCGAAGGTGCGCCGGATGTGATAGGAACTTTGCGTGGGATTTTCAAGGCCGGACAAATACTGAGCAAAGCGAATGCGACCAGTAGGCATGACATTGATCAAGAAAACAAAACCCAGTACACCCACCAGGATAACAATACCGACATGTTTCCAGTCACCGCCAGCCAGGAAGAGGAGCATGATGCCCAGGACCAACACGGTCAGACCTGCACTCAAATCAGGCTGCGCAAGGATCAATGCCACAATGAAACCGATGCCAAAAGACAGCGGCAGCAGGTAATTCTTGAAATCCTTCAGCATGTCTTTTTTGTTCGTAAGCCAGACAGACAGGTAAAGTATCGATACCAACTTGGCGAATTCTGCAGGCTGGATCGATCCTCCAACCAGGGAGCGTGCTGAGTTGTAGCGGACTTCTCGTACCACCAGGACCACAAAAAGGGCGGCGATGATGACAAGTATCATGGGAACAACCAACTTACGATAGTGGTGATAATCGAAATAGCTCAACACAGTTGCACCGATTACCCCCATCGCCACCCACATTACTTGCCTCAAGAAAATGGAATTTTGGCTGTTGCTGATGGTCATCGAAACGTCCCAACTGGAAGAATAGACCATCAGTAACCCAATTACTAGCAAGCTTGCAACAATCAAAAGCAGCCCGACATCAAAAGAGAGAGATTGCACATTAGTGCGGCGGTGGGATTTGGGAGTGGTTGCGTTGATCATAGTTCGTTCACCCATTTTCTGAAGGCTTGACCTCGTTCTTCAAAGTCCTTGAAGGCATCATAGCTGGTGCAGCCAGGCGAGAGTAACACTACATCTCCTGCTTCTGCCTGGTTATGTGCGGTTTTGATGGCTTCCTGCAATGTGGCACAGCGGACGACTGAATGCATCGCCTGCCCCGGTTTCTTGGGTCCGATGGCTTCTGCAATCAAATCGCCTGCCTCACCAAAGATCACCACGCGTGAAACGCGTCTGCGGATCAGTTGAGCGAGCTTATCCCAGGGGAGTTTCTTATCTCGTCCGCCGAGCAATATCACGATTGGTTCTTCAAATGAGTTGATTGCCGCGATGGTGCGTTCCGGAGCGGTGGCAATTGAGTCGTTATACCAACGGACACCGTTTAGTTCACGCACAAGCTCCAGCCGGTGAGGGACACCATCAAAGGTCTCAATTCCTAGTTGGATGCCCGGCAAACCAATCGTTGCGCCTGCCGCGATTGCACAAGCAGCCAGTGCGTTGTATAGATTATGCTCTCCGCGCAGGTTGATCCACTCTACTGGCAGCATTTTGAGCTTGTCGTTCCCGATCTGCAGCATGATCTGACCTTTGTCCACGTAGGTGCCACTCTGACGGTATCCGGGAGCCTTTATCCCGAAACTAATCACATCAGTACGCGCTTCGGCAAGCAGATCCCACGAACCTTCATCGTCGCGGTTGAGCACTGCCACATCGCCCTGATGTTGGTAGCGCAGGATGCGTGATTTTGCTTCAATGTAGGCCTGCATCGAACTGTGCCGGTCGAGGTGATTGGGGGTGATGTTCAGAACTGCCGCCACCTGTGGAGAAGTTGTCATTAACTCCAGTTGAAAGCTGGAAAGTTCCATAATTACCAGGTCATCCTCGTCCATGTGATCAAGGTCTTCGATCAGGGGATTACCGATGTTACCGCCTACCCAGGCGTGATGCTTGCAGTTTTTTACTTCAAAGTGTTTTTGCGCCATCAAACCAACGAGGGCGGTGGTGGTGCTTTTGCCCGCAGAACCTGTGATGCCGACAACGGTTGCAGGGCACTCCTCCAGGAAGATCTGCGAGTCATTGCTGAGTTTGACCCCCTGGCTTCGTGCAGCCATGATGAAGGGAATTGTAAGCGGAACGCCGCCAGAGACGCAGAGCAGATCAGCTCCATCTAGCAAACTCTCCGGGTGACCGCCAAAAGCAAATTCCACCGGCAGGTCAGCCAGGGAAACACTTTCTGCAACAAGGTCCTGCGCTGGCCGGGAGTCGGTCAGCACAACCTGGGCTCCTCTTTTTGAGAGGAAGCGCGAAATTGCCAGCCCTTGGCGGGCAGCTCCGATTACGATTACTTTTTTACCTGAATAATTAGTTTTCATCAGCTCATAAATGCCAAACTAAGTCCCAGCATGGCGCCAATCAGCTCAATCAGCCAAAAGCGCATCACGATCTGGTTCTCTTCCCAACCGATCATCTCAAAGTGATGATGGATCGGGGTTTTCTTGAAAATTCGTTTGCCACCGGTTGCCTTGAAGTAAAGCACCTGGATGATCACACTGAGGACCTCGGCGGTGGGAATGATTGCAATCAAGGGCAGGAACAGCCAGCGTCCTGTCATCAGGGCAACCACTGCGAGGGTGGCTCCCAGAGCCTGCGAGCCGGTATCGCCCATGTAGAGTGCAGCGGGTTTGCCGTTGAACCAAAGAAAACCTGCCAGTGCTCCGATAATGCTGAAACAAAATCGCCCGAGGTAGACCTGACCCTGCATAAGAGCAACGATGCCATATGCGCCGAAAGCGCCGATCGAGATCATGCCGGCCAGACCATCTATCCCGTCGGTCAGATTTATGGCGTTGGAGTAGGCGACAATGAAGAAAGCCGCGATAAAAATGTAAGGCCAACCCAGGTAGAGAGGTTCCGGAGAAGTCGGCCAGAGGAGATGAGGAACCTGGAGAACCTCCATGAGCATATAGGCTATCACCAGTGCTACCAGGCATTGCAGCAAGAATTTCGTCTTGCCCCTCATACCCAGTCCGCGCCTCGGTCCACGAATGCCTTCCCAATCATCGACCGCACCAATCAGTGCATATCCCCACATGGCAGCCAATGGCACCAGGATGGAGGATCCGATCAAGCGTGAGCCAAAAAGGGACACCGCATTCAGAATGACGGTCAACAAGGTGATGGGGATCAGGAACATGAAACCACCCATGGTTGGGGTGTTCATCTTGGCCATGTGGGATTCGGGCACATCCATCCGGATTATTTTTCCGATGTTTAGCTGCCGCAAGAGGCGAATAAATGGACTTCCCCAAATGACGGTTAGTAAAAAGCTGATGCTGCTGATTGCGATTGCCAGTGAAGAGCCGCGCATTAGTCCACATCCTCCAGGGCTGAAACAATTTTTTCCATATGCATGCTGTGGGAACCTTTGATCAGGGCAATATCACCGGACTTCAGGGTTTCGAGCAGATAGGCAGTTGCGCCTTGGTAATCACTGAACCAGTGAACCATATCAGCAGGGAACCCGTTCTCAACAGCGGCGTCACGGGTCATAAGACTGCGCGTGCCCACCAGGACGATCTCGTCTGCCACTTCTGAAGCGCGCATGCCAATTTTGTTGTGTCCGGCTTCTTCGTAGCGTCCAAGTTCCAGCATATCCCCAAGCACTGCCACTTTTCGACCCTTTAGGTCGTCCAGCAAATTCAGCGCTGCCATGGTTGAATCGGGGGAAGCATTGTAGGTGTCATCAATCAACACAGCGCCTGATGCTGTCTGTACGGTCACAATACGCAGCTGAACGCGGTTATCCTTGAAGGCTTCAAAGATCGCGCCCCAGTCCATTCCAAGGTTGAGTGCAATTGCAGCAGCACGCAGCATGGTGTAGACCGAGTGGCGTCCGATCAGGGGAGCGGTGACATAAAGGCTCTCATCCTGGTAGTGCATGCGACAGCGAATGCCATCCAACCCGCGACTCTCAACTTTATCAGCCCAGAGGTCGGCTTCAGGATCGAGACCATAATAGAAAATGCGCGCCTCAGTCAGACCAACCATGTCTCTCACGAAAGGATCATCGTAATTGAGAATTGCCAATCCATTAGGCGAGGCGGGCAGTGATTCGACCAGTTCGGCTTTTCCAAGCGCAATGGATTCGATACTGCCAGCCCGCTCGGCATGAACAGTACCGACATTGCTAACAATCCCGATTTGAGGTTGAGCGATATCGCAGAGGAGTTTTATCTCACCCGCCACATAGAAACCCATCTCCAACACGGCTACCTTGTGCTCCTCGGTTAGTGAGAGCAGCGTCAGGGGCAGACCGATTTCATTATTCATGTTGCCTTGGTTTTTCAGGGTTTTCATCTGACTTCCCAGTACTGAGGCGATGAGTTCTTTGGTGGAGGATTTTCCAACGCTGCCTGTGATGCCAATCACTGTCAGGTTGTGCTGCTGCCGCCAGTATTTCGCCACTGTCTGCAATGCTGTCAGCGCGTCAGGTGTTTGTAAGCTAAATGGAGTGCATTTTGGAAGTTCGAAACCTTCCTGATTGAGATCAACCACCGGGTATTGACTGTCGATCGGGTGGTCGATCAGGGCCAAAACTGCCCCATTTGCGAAGGCTTGGTCGACAAATTGGTGACCATCGGTGTTCTCGCCTCTTAAAGCCACAAACAGCCCCTTTTCATTGACACAGCGGGAATCAACACAGCCACAGGCGATCTCGAAATCCTGTGTTATCTGGTAGTTCGCAGCTGGTGCGAGGGCTTTTAGAACGTGGCTCAGGGTCAACATCGTTCTTACTCCGATATCGCAAAACTGTTTTCACCCAGCTTGTCAGCCAGGCGAACATTGTCGGGGGGGATGTTCATCAGGACAACCAGGTCCTTGACCAAATCAGCAAAGACAGGAGCTGCAACTTCAGAGCCCCAGATGGAGATTTCAGGCTTTTCCAGCCAGACGTAGACCAAAAACTTTGGATCTTCTGCAGGACCCCAGCCAACGAATGAAGTGTTGGTGGTGGAGTTTGTGTAGCCAAGAGGCGTGGCAATTTCACCAGTACCGGTTTTTCCTGCCAGGCTGTAGCCTTCGACTAAGGCGTTGGAGGCTTCATTTTCAAGTGAGTTAACCAGCATCGAGGTCAGAGTGTGTGCGGTGTCTGCTGAGACAGGAGTGCTAACAACGACGGGATCAATGTTGTACTGCTTGCCATCGATGACCATCGCCTTAACCACATGGGGTGCCATCATTTTTCCATCATTTGCGATTGCACCGATTGCAGTTACCATCTGGATGGGGGTGACTGAGATACCCTGACCGAACGAATTGGTCGCCAGATCAACTTCGTACCACAATCCATCACCGGGCAGCTTCAGAGGCCAGTGACTTTCGCCACCCAAATCGATGCCGGTGTTGCGATCAAAGCCAAAGGACTTCATGTACGTATAGAAACGGTCGGGGCCAAGCTCCATTCCCACCCAGGCAAGGCAGACGTTCAGCGAGTGCTGCATACAACCGGTCATGTCAACTTCTCCCCAGCCGCCCATGTTCCAGTTGTAGATGGTTGCTCCACCAACGTAGAGGGAGCCGGTGTCGTTAAAAATGGTCTCTGGTTTGACTGCGCCAGAATCCAAGCCGGCTGCCATGGTGATAACCTTAAAGACTGATCCGGGTTCGTAGGTGCTGCTGATGGCGGCATTGTACGGCGTTGGATTGGGGAATAGATCGGAATAATTCCAGTATTCGTTTGGGTCCAACCTGGGGGTCGTTGCCATAGCGACGATCTCACCAGTTTCAGGGTCATAGACGATGATAGTTCCGTTTTCAGCACCAGACCATTCAATTGCCTCATCCAGTTTGGTTTCGGTCATTGCCTGGATCTCGCGGTTGAAAGTCAATTGCACTGTCACGCCCGGAGGAACTTCCTCAATGGAAGTCAATAGGTTGGGATCGATGGCAGAGTAAACTTGCTTGGGTTCGCCTGCCATGAGTTTGTCGTAAGCTTCTTCAACACCGAAGTAGCCAATGCCGTCTGTACGGTCCAGAAAACTGTAAAAGCCCAGGATGTTGGAAGCTAACGTGCCTTCCGGGTAGCTGCGTTTGTTGTTTGCGGTCCAAACCAGACCATTTAGATTTGGGCGAACTTCGCCACGTTTGGTGCTGCGATTGGCATAGTCTTCTTTAATAGATTCAAGTTGCGCGATTTTGTCTTTGCTGACAAAGCCATCCAGCACGATAAAGTAGGGGTTTCCATTGCCTGGGGTCATCTGCGTATAGCCAAGGATCCGGGCATAATCCAATCCCAGCACGCTTGAAGCTACCGAGGCGACAGTTTCCCGCTGTCCGTCTTCAAGCGCCTGTAGATCCAGACCGACCTCGTAAATAACTTCATTTCCCGCCAAAAGTCGACCATCGGAGTCATAGATGCTTCCCCGCTCAGGGTAAATCATCCGATTAATGCCCTGGTAGGCTTCACTGTCTGCCAGGATCTGTTTTGCACCTTCGATGTTCTGGATGCGGATCAGTTGAACTCCAGCCACGCCAGCCACCACACTTGCAAGCACGCAAATAATAAAGAAACGATTCCAATTTGTGGTTTTCATGGAGCCACCTCTGTCGGAGCTGGCGCAACCTCTGTGGTCACGCTCTCAGTAGATTCTGCAGGCAGGCTCGGCTCAATAAAAACTTCTAACCGGAGCCAATCCCACAAAGAAGCAGTAAATTCAGGTAAAAGCACTGGCGTGCTGATTTCTTCAACAGCTGGGGGAGGGGCAAGAACTGGCTGGGAAGGCGGAACATAACCGGGAACTTCGATATACATCGCCTCAATTGGATCAAGCAAGGTCATGTTCAACGCGTTAGCACGTTCGCTAAGAGATTTGGCGGATGAGACTTCTGCGTATTGAGTTTTGAGATCGTTGATCTCCATTTCCAGGGCACTGATTTCAGCTTCCAGGCTCTGGATGCGCCGACCGGTTGCGGCAGCACGCCCGCTGACCATCAGGTAAACGCCAGCAACTACGGCTACTCCGACCAAGACCAGCAAAAATATACCGATCCACTGGATCTGAGTCCGCCATGGGGCTTGTTTATAGGCTTGTAGGAGATTCTTTTTCATAGCCTTTTCCATGCAGTTTTCGTGCCATTCCTTTACAACTTTTCAACTACCCGCAATTTCGCACTGCGAGACCGCGGATTGTCCTCAACCTCTTCCAGCGATGCTGTGATCGGTTTGGATGTCAATATCCGGACGGTTGCTTTATGCCCACAGGTGCAGACTGGCTGCTCGGGAGGGCAAATGCAATCGCTGCCTTCACGTTTGAAAGCTTGCTTTACCAGTCGGTCCTCCAAAGAGTGAAAACTAATGACCGCAAGACGTCCGTAATTGTTTAAAAGTGCGATCAGGCTTGGTATTGCCTGTTCAACGGTCTTGAGTTCATCATTGACCGCAATTCGCAGTGCTTGAAAGGTTCTGGTGGCGGGATCCTGCTTTTCTTTGCTTCTGCCGATCGCATTCCGCACAACCTCTGCCAATTCCCCCGTAGTCTTTAAGGGTCTGGCTCGAAGAATCGCCCGCGCGATGCGCCTGGAGTAGCGTTCTTCACCGTAGCGCCAGATGATGTCGGCCAGGTCAGCTTCTTCCAGACCGTTCACCAGGTCAGCAGCAGTCTGACCCTGAGTAGGGTCAAAGCGCATATCCAACAAACCGTCATGTCTGAAGGAAAAACCGCGTTCGCGCTGGTCGAGCTGCATGGAGGACACGCCCAGGTCCATCACAATCCCGTCAACGCCCTGCCAACCAATTTCTCGCAGGATTTCGGCACTCTGCAGGTAAGATGCGTGCACTACTTGCGCACGATTGCTGAAGGGACTGAGGCGCTGCCTGGTGAGTTCGATAGCCAGGGGGTCAAGGTCCAACGCGAGTAATTCCCCCAGAGGGGAACTCTCGGTCAGGATACCTTCAGAATGACCGCCAGCACCGGCAGTGCAATCCAGGTAACGCTTCGGGCTTATGGGAGCCAGATATTGAATTGTTTCTTTGTAAAGTACCGGGCGGTGCGGGAAGGGGGCTTCGCTCACCGCTTTCCTCAATTTCCTCTGGTATTGATGTTGAACATTGCCCAACGTTCAGCGTTGGCTTTCGGGTCACCATTAGCGTTTTCTTCCGCGTCAAGCCGCTCAGGAGCCCAGATCTCAAAGCTGTCTCCAACGCCGATAATGACCACTTTTTCTTCAATCCCGGCAAACTTCCGCAGGTGTGTCGGGATGAGGATACGGCCAACTGTGTCATAAGTGAGTTCCGCAGAACCACCCAGTATCTCGCGGCGCATGGAGCGCAGAAGAGGATCTGTGATGGATTGGCTGTTGATCGAGTCAGCAATGATGTCGAACTTGTCTTTGGAATAGGCCATCAGGTTTCCATCCAGCCCTTTGGTCACACATACAAGATCACCGGCGGTTTGTTCCCGATAATTGGAGGGGACAGTCATCCGCCCTTTCTTGTCAATGTTGTGCTCAAACCTTCCGTAAAACATTTGTTCTAAACTCCCTTTAATTGGCGAAGCGCCGGTTTACCAGCGCTTCCATCATTTTTGTGACACTTTCTGACACTTTATGACAATCTTGCACACATTATAGGCCCATAATCCTAATAATGCAAGCAATTGGGCATGCAATTTGCAGAGAATTATTGATTTTTCGCTTTTCCAAGGGGTGAGAATGGGATGTCGAAGCTCATTGCGCGTAGCCACATTATATGATTGGTTTTATCAGGGAAGGAATTTCTGGTCTGAAGAAGGGGCTTTTGGATGTGCAAGGGATGTTGTTCAGTATTGTGCCCAAGGTCCGCAAAGGCCTCGCCGGGAAGATGAATTTTTTCAGAAAACGGGAAGAGGGCGGTCATCTCAATAACTATCGTGTGGCTGACCACCCTTCGATTTGCATTATAATGACATCTTATGAGCACCCTGGGCATACTCAACGACCGCTACCAACTCGAACAAACGCTAGGCACAGGCGGGATGGCCATCGTTTACAAAGCCAAAGACCTGATGCTCGAGCGTTATGTTGCGGTTAAAGCCCTGCGCGAAGACTTTTCGCAGGATGTTGCCTTTCGTGAACGCTTCCGCCAGGAAGCCAAAGCCGCTGCAAACCTCTCCCATCCAAACATAGTTACTGTGCATGACTTCGGTCTGGACCAAAAGCACCTGTTCATCGTGATGGAATATATGCCAGGCACCGACCTGAAAACGCTCATCAAGCAAAAAGAGCGTTTTAGCGTCATAGAAGCGCTGGAATTGATGATCCAGGCTTGTGGTGGGGTGGGTTACGCCCATAGGGCTGGCTTAGTGCACTGCGATATCAAACCCCACAACATGCTCGTCACGCCGGAAAGCTGCCTGAAGGTGACTGATTTCGGCATTGCGCGTGCCTTAGCAACCATCTCTCCCGATGAACGCAGTGAAGTTGTTTGGGGTTCACCGCACTATTTTTCCCCCGAGCAAGCCAGTGGTATGCCCCCTTCTCCGGCTTCGGACGTGTATTCCCTGGGTGTCATTCTTTACGAAATGCTGGCTGGCAGGTTGCCATTTATAGCTTCAGATTCAAGCGAACTTGCGCGTATGCATCGCGAGGACACTCCTGTGGCTCCTCGATATTACAACACAAGTATTCCTGCCAAGCTAGAGGAGATCATTCTCAAAGTACTTTCCAAGGAGCCATCTGCCCGCTATCGCACAGCTGATCAACTCGGCAGATTGCTGATGGGATTGTATGAGGCAGATCGTTCAGTGCCTTTCCCCAATGAAAACCTGCAACAACTTTCGAAATTGGAACAGGTTCAGCCTAACCCTGTACCTGTGGAAGACCCTCCAGCTCACACGCCAACACCCTTTCCAGCAAAAGAATTTACTCCACCAGAACTAGTAAAAACTCCCCAAACTGAGATCACGCCTGTTCCAACTATTGCAGCGGGGGCAGGCTATGCAGAAAGCGTGCAAGACACGCAATCAAGGTCGGCTATTGATTGGAAAACCTGGTCACTGGGTTTACTCGCGGCGACCCTGTTGTTGGGATTGATCCCATTCTGGTTTTATGTCTATTTACTACTTAAACCCTGACACGAGGTAACATGGCAGCTTTGATCTCTCCTTCCATCCTTTCAGCTGATCTCACCCAGCTGGGTGTAGATCTGCAGGCCTGTGAAGCGGCAGGAGCAGACGCAATCCACATTGACGTCATGGATGGAAGGTTCGTCCCAAACATAACGTTTGGTCCTGATATTGTCGCAGCTTGCAAGAAAATGACTTCACTGCCTCTGGATGTGCATCTGATGATTGTTGAGCCCGAAAAGCACCTAAAGACTTTTGCCAGTGCCGGAGCGGATTACCTGACGGTGCACTTCGAAACATGCCCCCACATTCACCGTACACTTCAGACCATTCGTGAACTGGGCGTAAAACCTGGACTGACGTTCAATCCGGGCACGCCAGTGGAACCACTGGAATTGCTGGCAGACATGGTGGAGTTGGTGCTGATCATGTCTGTCAATCCTGGCTTTGGGGGACAGAAATTTATTCCCCAGGCAATCAAGAATATCCAACAGACCCGCGCAATTCTTGACGCACAAGGGTCGAAAGCCATCGTCCAGGTGGACGGAGGAATCACTGCTGCCACTATACGTGCCAATTATGAAGCAGGCGCGCGTAATTTCGTGGCTGGGACCGCAGTTTTCAAACATCCTGAAGGCATTGCTGGTGGGGTGCGTGCCTTACGCGAGGCATTGATTTAAAATCAAAAAAGCCGCAAGTGCGACTCTTTGATCGTTTGTGGGTTAACAAACTAGTTGTAATTTTTGGTCAAAGTCTTGATGCAGCGTGCGCAGAGGACTCTACGAACTTTTCTGCCATTCTCCAGCACAGAAACGCGTTGAAGATTGGGCAGGAATTTACGCCGGGTTGCCACCAGCGAGTGACTGCGATTATGACCGAAAGTTGTGGTTTTACCACATTGACTGCACTTTGCCATCTTGTTACCTCTTATGCATTATAATTTCAGGCTGCACATGTACTAATTACTACACACGCAAGAAATTATAATACCAGATAACAGGAAAAGAATCAAGTAATTTTAGCGGAGAAAGAGGATTTCTATGACAACTCAAAGTAATCAACAGGGCAGCATCTTCATCCTCCCGCAGGCAATTAAAACAGTTGCCCGCAATGCTGCCTTGCAATCATACGGCGTCATCAGCCTGGCGCCAGCAAGTCCCGCTGAAACCGTCTCTCGCTTCTTCAAAAAAGAAGCCGATGTGGGGATATTGGTTAATTCAGAGGAAGATGGTGTCAGCCTGGAACTCAACCTGATCATCGAATACGGTCTACGTATCAAATCGGTAGCGGATTCGGTCGCAGACAGCGTCAAGTATAGTGTCGAAAAAACCATGGGAATCCCGGTCAAGCGGGTAGATGTCCATGTCAGGGGCTTAAGAATAAGTAACCCAGATTAATCTATCAATAGGTGCTCAATGAATGAATCGTCTCGAACCCTGCCTGATGAGGCTGAACGCCACCGGCTGTTGCAGTCTCCCATCAACGGCGATGGGCTCATGCTACTTTTTGAAGCTGGTCTGCTCTGGTTGACAACCAACCAGCAGTATGTCAACTCTTTAAACGTCTTTCCGGTGCCAGATGGTGATACCGGCACCAACATGGTCCTAACCATGCAGGCCGCCTTTGCTGAAGCTGATCAAAATCGGTCAACCAACGTTGGCGAAACGGGTCGTCATTTTGCCCAAGGCGCGCTAATGGGCGCCAGAGGCAATAGCGGCGTGATCCTTTCGCAGATCTGGCGCGGTTTTTCACGCGCGCTTGATCACTACGAAACGATGGATACCGGTTTGCTGATGCGCGCCATGCAGGAAGGCCGCAATACCGCTTATAAAGGCGTTGTTCGCCCTGTGGAAGGTACGATCCTGACTGTCATGAAGGATATGACCACTGCGGCAGAAGAAACTTTGAAGGATGATTCCAGCCTGAGCCAAATGCTTGTCTCGATTGTGGAAGCCGGCGATGAGAGCGTAAAACACACTCCGGAGCTGCTGCCAATCCTAAAGCAAGCCGGCGTGGTGGACTCTGGAGGTATGGGCTTGTTCTACATCTTCGAAGGCATGCTGCGGATGTTGCAAGGTCTCTCGCTGGATGCGTCGGGTGCCGTTTTGCGGCCACTGGCGGAGCTTGACCTGAGCCATGCCCTGGAGACGGTTGAAGAGGGACAGGATTACGAAGTCGTGATTGATTTTGCTCCCAACGGAAATTTCATATTGGAACAGTACTACGATGGACTCAGTGATATTGGCACCAGCATCCAGGTGGGTGAGGGTGATGGCATTTATCGCATGCACATCCATACCGCTCTCGATAAACGTTATGAACCGATTGCTTACACCGAAGGCCTGGGTGTTGTCAAGAAAATCATGATGGAAAACCTCCAGGATCAGATGAACGGTCGCAGCAAAGAAGAATCCAAGCTGACCCTGGCCACGGTCAATCCAGGCGAAGTAGCAGTGGTGGCAGTTTCTCCAGGCGAGGGTCTCTCGCGCATCTTTGCCAGCCTCGGCGTAGCAGCCATTGTGCAAGGCGGACAAACCATGAATCCCAGCGTCAAAGAGCTGGTGGCGGCCTTTGAGAACTTGCCAACGGACAAAATTATCATTTTGCCGAACAACAAGAATATCATCCTGGCTGCTCAGAATGCTGCCAAGGTGAGCGTTAAGAAGATTGTGATAATACCGACCCGCAACGCACCTCAGGGCTTTGCCGCCATGCTGCGCTTGTACCCGGAAGGCACTCTGGAAGAAAATGAAGAATCCATGCGTGAGGCGATCACCGAGGTTCACACCGGAGAGATCACCATTTCGACGCGTTCGGTTGAGATTGAGGGTGTGCAAGTGGAAAAGGGTCAGGTCATTGCGTTGCACGACGGCAAATTGGTTTCCTCAGCACCGACAATTGAAGAAGCACTTGATGAGCTGTTCCAAAAAGCCCATCTCGACCAAATTGAGCGCATTACTTTCTTTTACGGCGAGGGAATCACCCAGCAGCAGGTCAATAAGCTTGGTGATCGCGTTCGCGAGAATTACCCGGATAAAGAAATCGAGATCCACGAAGGCGGTCAGCCGCATTACCAGCTGATCATAGCTTTTGGGTAGGATTTGCAGTGAAATTGAGAAACGGTCGCAAGACCGTTTTTTTTATACTTTTCATCGATTTGTTCATCACATCCATCTAAAAACTTAATATAATGTTTTAAATAAAAAGCTTATTGCGCGTAGAATATATAAGTATTTGCGCTTTCATGCGGCTTTAGGCAAGGTGTAATCGGCACCTAGGTCAGGTTCTTCTGCCTGCCCTTGAGCGACGCGAATGGGGTTGAAGTTGACATCACGAATGTTGGCGAATAAACCCCTCAAAAAATCCAGGCTCCTGACGTCAGGTTGAACTGCGCAACCTGACCTACGGCTGAATTTGTTACCAATCTCTTGGCAACATACAGCCTGCCTTTTCCTATTTTTTTTTCATGACCAAAATGGTTGATGTAGACTCCAGGCTTGGTTGTTGATCGTTGCTGTTTGGTCGACACGGGCGTCGACCCTGCGGGTTTTGTTGTCATCGAAGACCAACAACCCTATGGGATTTGTGGTTTGGCAAGGCGATAACCATAGGTACTCAGTAGGAATTCCTTCGTAAATCGATTATTATTAGGCGAGGGAAACGGGTCCTGGAATGCTGAAAGTTACAGAAAAGTACGGGAATTTCATCAAGCTTGAACGCAGCAAAGGTTATCAAAATACTGCGATAATGGGCGGTTTTGGCGCGCTTGCAAGCACCTGGCCTTCTGAAGCACGGGAGTCTGGTTTATCGGAATCACTGATCAGCAAGGTTTCACAACTCCTGAAGAAATATGACTCCAGATCTCCCGAAGATCGCAGGAAGGATCTAATTGAACTGACTTCCTGGCTCGGCTTGAGCGAGATAGGCAGCTTTCCTCCCGCCCCTGGCAGCCAACCTGTCGCGAAACCAGTCCCTCAACCAGAAACAAAACCGGTAAGATCCACTGCTTCAGCAAGAAAAACAGGGCAATCAAACCAACCCGGGAGCACAAAAAAGTCCGAAACTCCAGCAAAGCCGAGCCAACCTCAAATCGGTCTTGACGCCTCCGTGGAGGTCATTCGGGGCGTTGGGGAAAACCAGGTGAAAAACCTTGCCAAACTTGAAATTTTCACCATCCGTGACTTGCTCTACCACTTCCCACGCCGCTACGATGATTACTCAAAACTGAAGACCATCAATCAACTGCGCGTTGGAGAGGAAGCGACCATTGTTGCTAGCGTGAACAACATCGTCAGGATCCCAACGCGAAAAGGCAAAACCCTGATTGAGGCAGTTGTTTCCGATGCTACTGGCAGTATGCGATTGCTTTGGTTTAACCAAGAATGGCATATGCGCAGTTTGCGCCAGGATATGATGATTTCGATTTCAGGAAGGATCGATCTCTATCTGGGTCGTCCTGTGATCTGGCACCCGGAGTACGAACCCATTGACCAACAGCAACTGAACACCAACCGCATCGTGCCTGTTTATCCGCTGACAGCCAAAGTCACCCAAAAGTGGCTGCGTCGGACGATTTTTTCGACTTTGAAGTACTGGATTCCGCGAATTAGTGAAACCCTAAGCGACCAGATCCAGCAGCATGCAAGGGTAATTGGACTGCAGCAAGCCCTCAGCCAGGTACATTTCCCTGATGACATGCAAGCCCTCACAGCCGCGCAAAGGCGTTTGGCCTTCGATGAGCTTTTCATTCAACAGCTCGGAATCATCCTGCAGAAGCGCCAATGGCTGGAGATGAGCGGCAAACCCTATCCAGTTACGGACACGTGGCTGCAAGCACGCATTGACTCGCTTCCTTATGAACTCACCGGTGCCCAGTTACGTACCATTGATGAGATCCGCAAGGATGTTTCGAGCGCGCACCCGATGAACCGCCTCCTTCAGGGAGACGTGGGCTCTGGCAAGACCGTGGTGGCGCTGGTTGGGATGGCGATGATCATTTCTCATGGCGCCCAGGCAGCTTTTATGGCGCCCACTGGCATCTTGGCAGAGCAGCACTATCAAACCTCGCTAAAGTTCATGACTGAAGCAAAGGGAAAACAGGCAGCCTTCCTTGAGCCTGGCCAGGTGCGATTGTTGACCGGGGATACCTCAACGGCAGATCGCAAGGAAATCGCGGCAGGCTTGAAGAATGGCTATATCAAACTCCTGATCGGGACGCATGCGCTGATCGAAGACCCGGTGAAGTTCCAGAACCTGCAAATGGCAGTGGTGGATGAGCAGCATCGCTTTGGCGTTGCCCAACGGGCAGCTTTACGAAACAAAGGCGATAACCCCCACCTGTTGGTCATGACCGCCACACCGATCCCGCGTTCACTACAGCTGACGGTTTTTGGCGGGCTGGATGTGAGTGTGATGGATGAAATGCCCAAGGGACGTCTCCCCATCACCACCAGCATCGCTTTTCCAACCGAACGCGAAAGAGTGTACGACCGCATCCGGGACGAAGTGGAGCTTGGTCACCAGGCTTTCATCATTTACCCGCTGGTTGAAGCTGGCGAGAATGATGAGGTCAAGGCAGCGGTGGAAGAACAGGAACGCCTCCAGAAGGAGGTCTTCCCTGAGCTGCGGGTGGGGCTCGTCCACGGCAGGCTCAAGCCTGCGGAGAAAGACGCCGTGATGCTCAGTTTCCGCAAAGGTATTTTCGACATCCTTGTGTCAACATCGGTAGTTGAAGTCGGCGTGGATATTCCCAACGCTTCAATTATGATCATTGAAGGGGCTAACCGCTTTGGCCTGGCTCAGTTGCACCAATTCCGAGGTCGCGTGGGGCGTGGCGACGCGCCATCCTATTGTTTCCTGATTCCGGACACGGAAGATGCGGCTGAAAATAATCGGCTCCTGATCATGACCCAGACGAACGATGGCTTTGTACTGGCAGAACAGGACCTGAGAGACCGGGGTCCCGGTGACTTTCTGGGTACCCGCCAGGCAGGTTTCAACGAATTCAAGATGGCCTCTTTGGCGGATGTGCGCCTGATCCACCTTGCCCGTGAGGTCGCGGAAGAAGTGCTGGAAGCCGATCCGGGTCTGGAATCTACCGAACACTTGCCGTTAAAGCAGGCTGTTAAAAAAATCTTGCCATCTGATGATGGTGAAGGAGATGTGAGCTGATGACAAAAGTTGTGTTTCCCGGTACATTCGACCCAATTCATCATGGGCATGTGGATGTTGCCAAGCGAGCCGCAAGCCTTTTTGATGAAGTGGTTGTAGCTGTCTATAATAAGCCGCTCAAAAACCTGCTCTTTTCTCCCGACCAGCGCATTAACCTGGTGCGGGAAGTGCTGAAACATGAGAGCCGGATCACTGTGCTTGGTTATTCCGGTCTGACGGTCAATTTCGCTCGTGAAATTGGGGCGAAGGCAATCGTCAGGGGGCTGCGGGTGTTCTCGGATTTTGAGTACGAATTCCGCATGGCGCTGGCAAATAACCGGCTGGATTCCGACATTGACACAATAGCCCTGATCACAACTGAAGAAAACACCTTCCTATCTTCGTCGACGGTCAAAGAAATTGCCTCTTTAGGCGGAGATGTGAGCACCATGGTGCCGCCAATTGTCAATACAGCGCTTATTGAATATTTCCAGAACCAGGCCAATGATCCAAAACCAGAGATCAATCCATCTGAGTAATATTGTTCAATAAATACGGGAAAGAGGGGTTGTAGACAACGGTTCGGATTTGTCCGATTAGTGATAAACTAAAGGGGAATCAACAAGTTTCACGGAGAAAAAAATGGACATTTTACATCTTGTCGATCGCCTCGAAGAACTTTTCAACAACAGCAAACCCATTCCTCTGTCGCGTAATGTTGTGGTGGATGAAAATTCCTTTATGGACATCATCGACCAGATGCGCATTTCCATTCCAGATGAAATCAAGAAAGCCCAGCAAGTGATTGCCCAGAAGGATCGCATCCTGGCGCAAGCGCAGGAAGAAGCTAATCGCACCGTTGCCCTGGCACGCGAAAAAAGCGAAAAGATGGTGGAAAAATCCGAAGTCTACCAGGCTGCACAGGTGAAGGTTGAGCAACTAACCGAGCAAGTTCGCAAGGACTCACTCCAAACCCAACAGGAAGCTGACAGATACGTGGTGGATACCCTCAGCGGGCTTGAGCGCGAGCTCAAAAATGTCCTGCAGCAGGTTCAGAATGGGATCAAAAGCCTGCAGCCCGAAGCTGACGACAGCAAATAAATCTCAACTCTCTTTATTATCGGCTGGCACATCCTCTTTTTTGGATGTGCCTTTCTTTTTCCCTGAAGCGCGGGGCTTCGCAGCACGTTTAAAAGTCAGTTCCCCTTCGAAGGCTTGAGCCAGCACCTGGTCCATATGGTCAACGAAAACGATGTTCGTTTGCTCAAGGGCTTGTTGCGGGACATCCACCAGATCTTTCTCATTTTTGGCGGGTAGTAGAACTGTCTTTATGCCGGCGCGGTTGGCAGCCAGCACCTTTTCCCGCATGCCGCCAATTGGCAGCACCCTGCCGCGCAGGGTGATCTCTCCGGTCATTGCCACATCATGCCTGACGGGTATGCACAACACCGCAGAAGTGAGAGCGGTTGCCAGCGTGATACCCGCGCTGGGTCCGTCCTTGGGGATGGATCCTTCCGGTACGTGCACATGGATATCCACATCCTCAAAGAAGTCCTCTGGAATATTAAGAGCAACTTCTTTTGATTTCAGATAACTGAGTGCTGCCTGGGCAGACTCCTGCATAATTTCGCCAATCTGACCGGTGATCTGCAAGTTCCCTTTGCCACTGATTACCAGAACCTCGATCGGCATAATCTCGCCGCCGTTCTCCGTCCAGGCAATCGCTGTGGCCATCCCGACCTCGTCTTTTGCTTCAGCGGTCATCGGGAAGAATTCAACCGGACCAAGTAACTTCTGCACCAGCTCCGGATCGACATCGTGTTCAAAGGCTTCTCCCTCAGCCTTCCTGGTCGCCAGCTTGCGCAAGACGCTTCCGATCTGCCGTTCGAAGTTCCGGACACCTGCCTCGTAGGTATAACCAGTGATGATCAACCTCAAGGCTTCGTCCGAAATTGTAATCTGCTCTTCATCCAGTCCGTTTTCCAGCAACTGCTCAGGGATCAGGAACTGGCGGGCGATGGTGAGTTTTTCTTCTTCGATGTAGCCCGGGAACTCGATCACTTCCATGCGGTCCAGCAAAGCTGGTGGAATGGATGCAACCGTGTTGGCTGTGGTGATAAAGAAAACTTTCGAGAGGTCGTATGGGACCTCGAGATAATGGTCCGAGAAACTGAAGTTTTGCTCCGGGTCGAGCACTTCCAGCAGAGCCGCGGCAGGGTCACCTTGGAAATCAGCGTTGAGCTTATCAATCTCATCCAGCATGAAGAGGGGATTGACGACTTTGGCTTTTGCCATGGTCTGCAAGATGCGTCCGGGCAGTGCGCCAATGTAAGTTCGGCGGTGCCCGCGAATTTCAGCTTCGTCATGCACACCGCCCAGCGAAAGGCGGATGAACTTGCGGTCCATTACTTCCGCGATGGATTTGCCCATGGAGGTCTTTCCAGTTCCCGGAGGACCAACAAAGCAAAGAATAGGTTGGCGGTCTTTCTTTGGCTTAAGGCTGCGCACCGCGAGAAATTCGAGCACACGATCCTTGGCACGCTTGAGCCCGTAATGGTTCCGGTCCAACACTTCGCGCGCACGCTTCAGATCAAGGTTATCAACCGTGTCGTCAGACCAGGGCAGGTCTGTGAGCCAGCGTAAATAGGTGGAGAGCATGCCTGTTTCAGGAGAGAACATCGGCATTGATTGCAGCCGGCTCAGTTCGCGTTCAGCAACTTCACGCACTTCAGCAGGAAGGTCCAGCGCAGCAATTTTCTCTTCCAAAGAGCGAATTTCTGGATCAGCTGAACGTCCATCATTCAGTTCCTTCTGGAACTTGGAGATCTTCTCCCGCAAAAAGGCTTCCCGTTGGGATCGGTCCAGCTCACTTTGCACCTGGTCCTGGATTGAGTTCTCGAGATCGATCAGTTCGTTTTCCTGGATAAGCATGGCATAAACCATGCGCAGCCGAACCAGACCGTCGGTCTCTTGGAGAACTTCCAATCGCTGCCCGTCGTTAAGATCGACAGCTGTGGCAATCGCGTCCGCGAGCACACCGGATTGCTTGATATCACTCAGCAGACTTACCAGGTCGGGCGTGGAGGTGCTGCTTAGATATTGCCATGACTCAACTGCCTTATAGACACTGCGATGCAAAGCCAGGGTGGTTTTGGCCTGGCTGGTCTTTTCTTTCACTACTTCTGCCGTTCCAAAAACGACGTCATCTGAGTTCAGCCAGAGTTTGAGGAGCTTGACGCGCCTGCGAGCCTGAAAGAGAAAAATGACATTGTTCGAGTCGGCAAAGATCGGGCTCCCTACTGCGCATTCCAGGGCAACCGTATAGAAGCTTTTGGGCGTATAGAGGTTGTCGTCTTCAGTAAATGCCATGATAACCGTCTGATAATTCTCTGAAGCCTGGCGGATGACCTCCAGGATCGGGGAATCTTTGCTGACTTGAACAGCAGTCATCGATTCTGGCAAGACTATGCCTTCATTGCGAAAGATCACTTCAGCTTCAAACTGACCTTGCTTGTCGGTCTTGCGATTTTTGATGAAATTCAGCGAGTCCAATCCACTCAGGTCAGGCGGGTTAAACGACCTGAAAAAATCCGGGTCCTGTATAAAATTATCTCGGGGCATTTTGCTCCTGTGTTTCTTGTATTTGTTTTTGGGCTTCTATTTCAGCCCAGACCACTCTGGCGGCAGCAGCAATAAAAATGCTGCCAGTAACAATGATACCTTTTTGTTTGCCGGCCAGTCTTAATGCTTCGGGCAGGGCTTCTTCTATGCGGTGGAAGGAAATCACGGGTTTTCCGTAAGGTTCAATCAGTTTTTTGAGTTCGTCCGAATCAGCCGCCCGGGGGTGGATCGATTGGGTGGCTACCACCATCTCAACCCGCGCAATGATGGTTTTGAGCATGCTGTCAAGCTCTTTGTCCGCGGAAGCTCCATAAATCAGGATGAACTCCTTGCCCGGGAAATATTCATCGAGCGTTTCGACCAGCCGCTCCATCGAATCGCCATTATGCGCTGAATCAATCACGACTGGCGGCTTACGACGCAGCAATTCAAAACGCGCCGGCCAGAAAACTTGCCTGAAACCACGCTGGACTGCGCTGCGGCTGATTTTAAAGCCAGCCCGTTTGAGTTCATCCAGGGCTGCCAGGGCGGTTACGGCATTTTCCATCTGATGATGACCAAGCAAGGGCAGACTCAGATCAAGTTCTTTGCAAGCCAGACTATCGCGTTTGGTCAAAGTTGGGGCGTCCGTTCGCAGCACTTGAATCTTTTGCGTGCTGAGGCTGTGCGAGACTTCGTGATAGTCAAAAGCTTTTTCAACTTGGGTATAAGGCGAGTTTCGCTCAGTTGCCAGGTGAACCAGTTCGATCATTGCCTCATCGACCTGCGGCGCGATTACGAGTGGTCTGCCGGGTTTAATGATCCCGCCCTTTTCATAAGCGATCTCCGTCAGCGTGTTGCCCAGGACCGCCATATGATCGTAAGAGATCGGTGTGATGACCGAGACGAGCGGGTTGACCACATTTGTCGCGTCCAATCTGCCGCCCAATCCAACTTCCAAAACGGCCAGATCAATTTTCTGTTGCTTGAAGTACAGGAAAGCCAGTGCGGTGGTCAATTCGAAGGTGGTGGTGTCCTTAACAATTTCAGTCAGCGGACGCAGTTCATCGGTGAGGGAGACCAGGTCTTCCTGGCTGATCCACTGACCGTTGATGATGATGCGTTCGCGGAAATCGACCAGGTGAGGAGAGGTGTATAGCCCAACCTTGTAACCGGCTGCTTGCAAGGCGGTCGCGATGAAAGAGGAGGTCGAGCCCTTGCCTTTGGTGCCAGCCACATGCACGGAGGGAAAACTTTCGTGCGGATTGCCGAGCAGCTCCATCAACTTATTCATGCGGTCCAGCTTGAAAAAGCGGTGGGTATCGTCCACGTGCCGCTTCATGCTGAAGTCCACCCAACTATAGATCCAGTCTAAACTCTGTTGATATTTTTCCTCAAGCGTTTCCATCGACTCTCCAATGTAAACAGTGATTATAAACGCTCCCTGTCACTTTCGCAGAGAGCGTCATCATCATTATTGCAAGGCTTATGGTTGGACGGTTGTCACGTCCGCCCTCAGAACATATCCGATTATGGAGAAGTCACCCGCACGATACTCTACCAGAATGCATTCCCGGTTGAAGATGTCGTAACTCGGTTCAGACATAGGCATAAGAGTCAAGGTCTGCCCGGCCTCGATGCGTCCAGTGGCACGGTAAGAGTCATAACAGCCATTTCGAGCCCAAACATCTCTCAGGGTCTGAACCTCCACAACTGGCGTTGGAGTTATTGTATATGTTGGCGTCGGGGAGTAATCCGGCGTCGGCGTGGGGGTGATGGTTGGAGTGGGCGTGATTGTGGGGGTCAGCGTGATGGTGGGGGTAGGCGTGATGGTTGGCGTGCGTGCCAGGTTCCGTTCATAGGCGGCATTTGAGATGCCTTTAATCGCCACAGAGATCAACAACCCGATCACGATCAGGGCAACCAAAGCCGCCAAACCTCCAATGACGTAAGTAGGCAGGAAGCCGCGTTTCAACTCGAGGATCTTCGGATCCTGGGGGAAGCGTTTGCGGGGTTTGGCGCTGATCTTGAGAGCATCCAGCGCGAAAAACTTGTTGCCGGTCTTCATGGCTTCTTCAGCACGGGTCATGGCGTCTTCGTTGGCATGGATTTCGGTCTCGAGTGTGCTGATCTCGTTTTCAAGCGAGAGGCTTTGCGAGTCGTAGGCATCCAGTTGGCGCAGCAAATCGAGGTTTTCGCGGGCGGCATCCACCTTCTGGCGCGCGAGAGACGCGGTTGGTGCTTCGGCAGCTTCCAATTTGAGGCGCTGCGTGTTCTCGAGCAGGTTTTGGATGGTGGCAGGGATCAATAGGTCGAGCCGGTTGCGCAGACGGCTGAGTTGGTTGACTTCGCCGTATTTCATGCGAATCCGTTCCAGTTTTGTGCGTGCGTCCGCTAATTTGGCTGGCGGGATCTTGCCACTCAGGCTGACCGTGTCGCTGACATCGTTTAGCAGTCCGATGTCCTGACGGACTTCGTTTGCCTTGTCAATATACTCGGGGATTGCAACCGCGCTGGCAGCCGTTTGTATTTTGCCAAGAGCGCTCACCAGTTCCCCTTGGGAAAGCAGGTTCAAGCCTTCTTTGTAGACATCATAAGCCTGCATCTGGTTTTCAAGGTCGTGGCGCAGTTCCTCGCCCTCACGCCAACGTTTGATCCCGGCATCCTGCAGATGGTCGAAGGCTTCATCAAGGTAATCGAGAGCCACCTTGTAGCGAAAAACACGCGCAGCGCTTTGAGCTTTACCGTAAGCCTTACCGGCTTCAGGGGGCAATGCGACCGAGGGAATGTTACCCGAACGCAGGTACTCTTCGGCTTCACTGTGATGCTCCTGGGCACGCGTCCAACTCGGTTCCATCTGGATGACTTTTTCATACAGGGGAATGGCAACCTGGTAATTGCCCTTGTAGAACGCCTCCTCAGCCTCATCCATCATGCGCTCGGCTTCTGGGTCATGCGCGGATTGGAAGAAACGCCTCAAGGGGTCGCTGTCGATGCCGGAATTGAGTTCCGCCCCCAAATTGGTTCGGGTCAGGGGAGGAATATCCGTACTTTTAGCCGGCTGCGGGGTAGTTGGGGTTTGGAAAATCGATTCAGCAGTGCTGGCTGAATGGCTTGCAGGGGTGGATGAGGGTTGTTCGCTGGTCGCGCTTGGCTGACCAGCAAGCCGACGGGATTTCTCGCGCCGGATTTCACGCAGCAACCGGTTGGCCTCTTCCAGTTCGTCCACGCTGATGTCATCACCCAGGCGGTTGGTAGCATGTGCTTCCAAAACAGTTGAAAGTTGACTTTCCACCTGCGAAA
>DAOOPV010000032.1:0-25304 GCA_035388405.1 Anaerolineaceae bacterium | reverse complement strand
AGAGTGCTTCACTGTGGATGAAGATGTTGAGGGTTCGACCCCCTCCAGGCACCCAACACGACCCTCGCAAGAGGGTCTATTTTTTTATTGCTTTGTTTGACAAGCTTTTAGTGCTATGAGATAATTATTATTTGATCGGCAGTGACGGAAACGAGTACTGCAGGCAGGCTGATAGCGAACCGGGATGGTGGAAGCCGGGCAGAACCTCCTGTACGAATATCCTTCCAGAGCCGCAAGCTGAACCCGCTAGACGATAGTAAGCGCGCCGGAATGCCCTTCCGTTATAGAGGGCCCAATAAGCGCTCAGCATGGCTGAGAAGCGGGGTGGTACCGCGAGTTTCGGCTCGTCCCTGTAGTGGGATGGGCTTTTTTTATTAACAGGCTGGTAACTATCAGCCGCAAGAGAGGCAATTATGTTCAAACCAGTTTCATCGCGATTGAATATCCAGCAGGAGGAAGAAGCACGCCTCCGTTTTTGGCGGGCAAACGAGATCTTCAAGAAATCCTCAGACGAACGCAGTGACCGCAAGCCTTTTGTGATGTTTGAGGGTCCCCCGACGGCTAACGGCAAACCCGGCGTCCATCACGTTTTGGCACGCGCTTTCAAGGACATGTTCCCGAGGTTCCGCACGATGCAAGGTTACTTTGTTGACCGGCGCGGCGGCTGGGATACGCATGGTCTGCCAGTTGAAATCGAAGTTGAAAAGAAACTGGGTTTCACCGAAAAAAGCCAGATCGAGGAATACGGCATTGAAAAATTTAATGCCCTCTGCCGCGAGTCCGCTTTCTCGCGCATCCAGGAATGGGAGCAATTGACGGAGCGGATCGCCTATTGGGTGGACCTGAGCCGGGCATACGTCACCTATACCAACCCCTACATCGAATCGGTTTGGTGGTTGCTGCGCCAGATTTGGGATAAAGATTTGCTCTACCAGGGCTACAAGGTGGTTCCGTACTGCCCGCGCTGCGGCACGCCGCTTTCGAATCATGAGGTAGCGCAAGGATATGCCGACGCGGTTGACCCGAGCATCACGGTGCGTTTGCCACTGGTGGAGGAGCCTAACACCTATCTGCTGGTTTGGACGACCACGCCCTGGACCCTGCCGGGCAATGTCGCTGTTGCAGCCCACCCGGATGTGGAGTATGTCATGGTCAGGGTTGAGGGTGAAACCAACGAGCGTCTGATCCTGGCAAAGGAATTGATCCCCCTGGTCTTTGGGGACAAAAAGGTGGAAGTGCTCAAGAGCATGAAGGGCAAAGCGCTTGAGGGCAAGAAATACGCTCCGCTTTACACCTTCTTGCCGCCCGACAAGCCTGCACACTACGTGGTCAATGCCGATTACGTCACCACCAGCGACGGCACCGGCTTGGTGCATATCGCGCCGGCGTTTGGCATGGACGACATGGCGGTTTCCAAAATCTATGATCTGCCAGTCTTGCTGACGATCGACGATGAAGGCAAATTCAAGCCGGCGGTTAAACCTTGGGCTGGAATGTTCGTGAAGGATGCTGATCCCTTGATCATGGAAGACCTCAAGCAAAGAGGCTTGCTCTTCAACCGCGGCACGATCACCCACACATATCCCTTCTGCTGGCGCTGCGATACGCCGCTTTTGTACATGGCGCGCTCAACATGGTTCATCCGCACGAGCAAGGTCAAGGAACGCATGGTTGAGCTCAATCAGCAGATCAACTGGGTGCCTGAACACATCAAGGAAGGCCGTTTTGGCAACTGGCTCGAGAATAATGTCGATTGGGCATTGGGGCGCGACCGTTATTGGGGCACGCCGCTGCCGGTTTGGGTCTGCGAAGATTGTGGGCATCAACACTGCGTTGGTTCGGTTGCGGAGTTGAGTGAGCTGACAGGGCAGGACCAAAGTGAGCTCGAGTTGCACCGTCCGTATGTGGACCAGGTGCGTTTCGCTTGCCCGAAATGCAAGGACGGCAAGATGAGCCGCGTAAAGGAGCTGATTGACGTCTGGTTTGATTCAGGCGCAATGCCCGTTGCCCAGTGGCATTATCCTTTTGAGAACCTGGAACAATTCAAACAACAATTCCCGGCTGATTTCATTTGCGAGGCGGTTGACCAAACCCGCGGCTGGTTCTACTCCCTGCATGCTATCAGCACGCTGGTATTTGACAACTTCTGTTTTGAAAACGTCATATGCCTGGGCTTGATCCTGGATTCGGAAAGCCAGAAGATGTCGAAACATAAGGGCAACGTGGTTGACCCATGGGAAGTGATCAATGCCTATGGCGCTGACGCGATGCGCTGGTATCTCTATACCTCCAGCCCCCCAGGCAACGAGCGCCGGTTCAGCACCGAACTGGTGGGCGAGGTCGTACGCAGTTTCATGTTGACGCTGTGGAATACCTACTCGTTCTTTGTGACCTATGCCAATCTGGATAACTGGACGCCTGACTCTGCCGTCATCCCGCAATTCTCCGATTTGGATCGGTGGCTGCTCTCTTCTTTGGAGGCCTTGGTGAGGGATGTGACCTTAGCCTTCGAAACTTATGATGTCATTGGTGCCACCCGTCCGATCGAAGCGTTTGTGGATAACTTGTCCAATTGGTACTTGCGCCGCTCCCGCAGGCGTTTTTGGAAGAGCGAGTCGGATGCCGACAAGGCTGCCGCTTACGAGACGCTTTACCGGGCGTTGGTGACCGTCAGCAAGTTGCTGGCGCCTTCCATGCCCTATATGTCCGAGACGCTCTATCAAAACCTGGTGCGGTCTTTTGACGAAAAAGCACCAATTTCCGTACATCTGGCCGACTGGGCAACAGCTGACCTGAGCATGGTCGATGAGACCCTCAACCGTCAGATGGCGGTCGTGATGAAGCTGGCTTCGCTTGGGCATGCCGCCCGCAACAAGTCGAATGTCAAGGTGCGACAGCCGCTTTCGGAGGTCGCTTTTGCGGTGGGCAGCGCGGACGAAATGGACGTCATTGAGCAGTTCAAAGAGATCCTCGAAGACGAACTCAATGTGAAACAGGTGAGGACGTTAGGCGGAAGCGAAGAAGCGGTTGAGTACTCACTCAATCCTCTGCCAAAACAGCTGGGGCAGAAATACAAGGCTCTGTCGCCCAAAGTGAGGCAGGCGATCCTTGACTTGCCCGCGAAGGAAAGCGCTGAGCGCCTGTTGGCTGGCTTGAACCTGGTGATCAAGGTCGATGACAAGTACTATGAGATTCTGCCGGATGAGGTTGAGGTGCATGCCGCGGCCAAAGAAGGCTATTCGGTCGCAACCGAGGGTCCATACCTGGCAGCTTTGGTCACGACCATCAGCCAGGATTTGTTCTACGAAGGACTGGCGCGTGAGTTCGTGCGGCGGGTGCAGGATCAGCGCAAGAGCATTGGGCTGGATATCGCAGACAGGATCAAGATTTTCTACCAGGCTTCAGCAGCATTGAGCGAAGCCGTAAAACAAAATGAAGCTTACATCGCTGCAGAGACGTTAGCGTTGGCAGTTCTGGATGAAACCTTACCGCGTGGATTGATGCAGGCGAATGACGCTTTCGATGGAGAAGAATTACAATTTGCCTTGCAAGCTGGAGTGATTGAGTGAAGAAATTTCTAAAGCATAATGGGCTCTTGTTAATGATCGCCGCAGCTGTGATTGTAGTCGATCAGATCACAAAAGTCCTGGTAAGGCAAAACCTGGCCTTAGGTGAATCTTGGGCTCCGATCCCGGCGATCGGAGATTTCTTGAGGTTCTTGTACTGGCAGAACCGCGGCGCGGCATTCGGGACTTTGCAAAACGCGGGTCCAATCCTGGCGGTTGTCAGAATCGCGATTGCCATATTCATCATTGTGTTCTATCAAAAAGCTGAGATTAAAGATACGCTGATGAAAGTGTCTTTGAGCTTGATGTTGGGCGGCGCTATTGGCAACCTGATCGACCAGTTTACGCTGGGATTCGTGACAGACTTCATAGCTGTGGGTCGATTTCCAATCTTCAACATTGCCGATTCGGCTGTAACCATTGGAGTTGGACTGATGCTGCTGGATATGATCATTAAAGAGAAAAACGGATCGAAAACGGATCCGGAAGCGAAACCGGACGAAAATGCGTAAAGAAATGGTTTACCAAGGGGAAAGTGCTATACGGCTCGACAAATTCCTGGCGCAGTCTGAGCCCAATCTATCCCGTGTGCAATTCCAGCAGCTGATCGCTGAAGGCGGTGTGTACGTCAATGGCGAGATTCAGCAAAAGTCTTCCTTCCGACTTGAAGCGGGAGGCATTGTTACCTATTCCCTTCCACAGCACGAAGAAGCTCATTTGCTGCATCAAGCCATTGCAGTAGATGTGATCTATGTTGACCAAAACGTGATTGTCGTGAACAAGCCAGCAGGCATGGTGGTGCATCCCGGGGCAGGCAATGCCCAGGATACCCTTGTGAACGCCATCCTGCACCGCTGGCCGGATATTGCGCAGGTGGGTGAGGCGGAGCGGCCAGGAATTGTGCACCGATTGGACAAAGAGACATCCGGTGTGCTGATTTTGGCGCGCAATGAAACAGCCTACAATTGGCTCGTGCGGCAATTTAAATCCCGAAAGACCAAAAAGACCTACCTGGCGCTGGTAGATGGGCAACCGCCCACTCCGACTGGTCGGGTTGAAGCGGCAATCGGAAGAGATGAGAAGAACCGCCAGCGTATGGCGGTGGTGTATGGCGACAAAGGCAAAAATGCCATCACCGAGTACCACACGCTTGAAAGATACGCTGATCACACCCTGTTGGAAGTGCAGCCCCAGACTGGCAGAACCCACCAAATTCGGGTGCATCTGGCGTTTCTAGGTTGCCCTGTTACGGGAGACAAAATTTACGGGCGGCGTAAAAAATCGCTTGATATTCCAAGATTCTTTTTGCACGCCCATAAATTGACCATTAAACTGCCAGGTGAGGAAGAACCAACAGAGTTCACGGCGCCTTTGGCAGGTGACCTCAAAGAAATCCTAACCACCCTTGAGAAAGAGTAGACCATGCAAACCTTTGATTTTCGCTCTGACACAACCACTCATCCGACTGAAAAAATGCGCCAGGCAATGGCAAGTGCCAAGGTGGGGGATGACGTTTACGGGGAAGACCCGACTGTTAATGCCCTGGAACAAAAAGCAGCCGAAATACTTAGCAAGGAGCGCGGTTTATATGTGACCTCGGGTACGATGGGGAACCTTTTAGCAGTGCTGGCGCACTGCGCCCGGGGCGAAGAGGCGATCATGGGCACCCAGGGGCATACCTTCCTGCACGAAGCTGGCGGGGTTTCCGCGGTGGGAGGAGTTGTGATCCACACGATTCCAAACCAGGCAGATGGCACACTGGCTTTGACAGACCTGGAGAACGCGCTGCGTAATCCGGAAGACGCCCACGAACCGATATCAAAACTGGTCATCATCGAAAACACCCAGAATTTTTGTGGCGGAATCCCGATCAGCCTGGAATACACTGAGAGCGTGGCAGCCTTTGCGCGTGACCACGGTTTGCTCTTACACCTGGATGGAGCAAGAATCTTTAATGCTGCTGTGGCGCTGGGATTGCCCGCCAGTAAATTGGTCGCGCCAGCAGATTCGATCACTTTTTGCCTGAGCAAAGGTTTATGCGCTCCGGTGGGTTCGGTTTTGTGTGGCGACGCGGAGTTTATCAGTAAAGCCCGACGCCTGCGCAAAATGCTGGGTGGCGGCATGCGTCAGGCAGGTATCATTGCAGCGGCAGGCATCGTAGCGCTGGATGAGATGGTTGACAGGCTCGCGGAGGATCATCGGCGCGCGGCCTTGTTGGGGGATGGGCTGCGGAGTATGGGAAAGGTTCGCCTAACCAAGAACTCTCCTCAAACCAACATGGTTTTCTTCAAGCTGGATGAAAGTGTAGCGCTTTCAACACGCGAATTCCTGGAGGCAATGAAGCAGGAGGGCGTGTTGCTGATGGATTCAGGTCCCGGGGAGTACCGTATGGTAACGCATAACGACATCACGGATAAGGGCGTGGAAGTTGCTTTGGCTGCTTTTAGGAAGATCCTTTCTTAAGGTTGGCTTCCTCCTGGATGAATGCGATATTACTCCCAGGGCTTACATGCTCTGCGATTACCTGATTTCATGCTTATGTGAGCTAAACCAGGCCGGTAGTGTTATACAATAATGCCAGGAGAATCACTGTGATCATTGTAATGTCTGATTTGCACTTTGCTGAGAGCAGCTCGCTTTCGATTGGGGAGCAACATTACAATCACAATTTGCCGCCTGAGGTCTATCGCGCGTTCTTTAGTGAAATTCTCGAGTTTATTCGAAATGACAACATCAAGGATATTGACCTGGTACTGGCGGGGGATATTTTTGAGGTCACCCGTTCAGCCCTTTGGTTGAAAGATAACCTGCGACCTTACGCGCACAATGATCAAGTGACTGAAGGCAGTGCTCTGGAGAGTCGTGTCAGCGAAATCCTGGATGCTATTGCTGCTGATCCGCGTGTTTCAGCTACGATGGATCTGTTTCGCAACCTGTCAGTCCAATTCCGCCGACCTGTCCGGGTCCATTACATCCCAGGAAATCATGACCGACTGCTGAACGCCAGCCGGCGAATCCGAAATCGCACACGCAGCTTCCTGGGGATGGAGCCTTCAGACCTCCCGTTTGACAACCAGTACCTGCACCAGGCAAATGGAAAAACAAAACTGCTCATTCGTCATGGGCATGAGTACGACGCGGCAAATTTTGGAGTGGATGTGCGTAATTGGAACGTTATTCCGACCCTGATCGACAAGAGCTTTTACGACCGGCCTTCTTTTGGGGATATCGTTACCATTGAAATTGCAGCAAAGCTGCCCATCCTTTTCAAAGATCACTACAGCGAGGAAGCCATCCTGGAAGATCCGGCGCTTACCTTGTTGTTCCAGCGTTTGATTGATTTTGATAACGTGCGTCCTTCCAATGCGCTGATCAATTTTCTGTTTTCCACCCCGGGTCTCTCGATGAAGGAAGTGTGGCGTCTGATTGAACCAGTTTTTGTGAAAATGCTCGACGACCTGGCACTCGCTCCTGAAATTGGCAGGCAGATGATCGCCTTTGGCGGCATGAGCGGCTTTTCTGCGGCGAGCCTGAAGGCGATCCTGAAAACCCGATTGTGGCGCAGGGGATTGCCCTTCTGGATGATAAAATCCTTGCTTTCTCCTGTCTCACGTCGTTCGAAAATAGGCGATCAATCGAATATCGTCCTTAAGGAAGAGTGTTTGAGAGACGAGGATTCATCCGTGCGGTGCATCGTTAGCGGGCATACGCATAATCCATTGGTGCAGTTGATGAAGGTGGAAGCTGGGATCGAGACCTATTACATCAATTCCGGAACCTTCCGAAACGTGATCACTGCCACGCCGAATCTGCGCGATTTCGGACGGCTGCGCTCTAAGGCCAGGGTATTGATCTTTAAACATGGGGAAAGGAACCCCGAGTACAACCGCGAAACAGGTTGGTCCTTCGACTTCACCACAAGGCACGGTTTTGGGGCTATGCCTCCGGAGCAGCAGGGATTACCCCATTTCGATTGACCCGGTCAAATCGCGGGCTTTCTCGTAATCCGTTCGGCGGACGTAAATTCCATAAGATGTTGATGGCTGAGATCCCCACTTGTTCTGGGAGACGTTAAAACGCATATAGCTGCTCGACTCCAACCCGGTTCCAATGATGCCGCGCATGCGATAGGTCTGGATGCGATATGGGATCCCATTCTCTTCCAGGATCTTGCAGGCTTTATGGACGGCTTCGGCTGAAGTCTCAACCATGAGCTTTTTCAGGAAGGGTATCAACATCAGAAATTGTGGCAATTTCATCTGTCACCTCCTAACTAAGAAAGAACAATTACTCTATTTCTTTTTTTAGCTTAGCCTTCGACAGAATGTTCCCACGAAGCGCGTCGATCAGATCCGCGCGTCGCAGAGCGCGTTTTCGGTCGATCTCGATGGACTTGGCTTTGTCATCTGAAACCTTACGCAGCGCTTCTATCCAGGATGCACTCGACACTTCAGTGTGGTTCACGCGCCAGCGTTCCACTTTGATAGGGAGCTGATCCACGTTTGTGAGGCGTTTTAGTTTCCGTTGAAGGGTCATACCCTGCGACACGAATTCGAAGGGTTCTTCCACGTATTCTGCCTTAACCGGGCAGACTTCCATGCAGGCGCCGCACTTGATGCAGTAGTAGTCTGCCAAAACCAGTTGACCCGAGTCGTCGATGTGAAGGGCACGGGTGGGGCAGATATCGGCGCATGCCAGGCAGCCATCAACGCAGCGTTCGCGATGCAGCTCGACTGAGCCAACCCACGCCTGCCGCACCTCAAATGCGCCCTTGCTGGCGACCTCACACTGTCGGCAGTGAATACAGTTGTCAAAATCAACCCGCATGGTGTCGCGCACTTCGTCGTAGCTGATAACGCCGGTGGGGCAGTTATCGATCAAGAATTCTTTAAGGGAGAAATCAAACTTTTCTTTGCGGAAAATGGTCTTGGTGATGAATTCGGGGTAAGCGCCGTACTCAATCACCGGGATCTCGGGTTTGCCATTGACGGTTAGAGAAATGGCATGGGTGGGGCAGGATTCTACGCAAGTGCCGCAGTTGACGCATTTTTTCTCGTCCACGTCCACAGAGGAACGTTTGACAATACGACCATCTTTTAGTTCGGCTTCCACGTGTGTGAGAGCGCCTTTGGGGCAGACGATTGGGCCGATCTGGCAGCCGACACAGCGGTCGAGGTCCCACCGCATCAGGTAATTTCGCGTCACCATCGAACGATGGATCGTCATTTCGTGTTCAGTTTTGGTTTTCTCTGGAATACCGCGACTCATGTTTCTCCTAAAGGTCTGCTGGCAGGGCGTTGAGCTCCGCCAGGCTGAAGACCGGACCGTCTTTGCAGATGTATTTTGGACCAAGGTTGCAGCGACCACACTTTCCGACGCCGCATTTCATGCGTTTTTCGAGCGAGGTGAAAATCGTTTCGGGCGTGAAACCGAGCTCGACAAGCGCAGGCAGGGTGTATTTGGTCATGATTGGTGGACCACAAACGACTGCCACGCTGTTGACTGGCGAAGGGCTGACTTCCTTGACTACATCCGGTACATAGCCAACGTGGTGGAGCCAATCCTGCTCAGGCACGTCAATGGCTTGGTGCACTTCCATGTCATCGCGCTGGTGCCAGGCAGCAATATCCTGCTTGTACATGCAGAGCCCGGAGGTGCGTGTGCCGTAAATAACAGTGAGTTTGCCGTAATCTCCGCGATTGGAGGGATGGTGCAGGTGCTTCGTGAGAGCATACAGGGTTGAGAAAGCACAACCACCCCCGATGATGACGAGGTCCTTGCCTTTCCAGGCTTCCAGCGGAAAGCCGTTGCCGAGAGGACCGCGCATGCCAATCGGGTCACCAGGTTTGAGTTCATGCAGGGCATTTGTAACCGAACCCAGCTTTTGGGCAGTGAAGCGGACAAAGTCCCCTTCCCAGGCAGCGCTGGCAACACCCAGGGCGGACTCGCCCTTGCCGATGACGCTCAGCAGGCAGAATTGACCCGGATTGAAGACGGCGAAAAACTCACGCGCGTCCTGCGGATCGTCAAAGCTCAGTTCGAGCGTCTTAAGCGAACGATCAGTGGATTCGTAATATGCATGCAAAACGTGCATGGGAATTGGCAGATAGGGACTGTGAGCCTCATTATGCATGGGCTACCTCACTTGGAAGTTGATGGGCTTTGCGCAGCATGGCGCGGATATCCAGGCCAACCGGGCAGTAACGCACACAGCGACCGCAGCCTGTGCAGCCAATCTGGTTGATTTGGTCCACCCAATAGGTGTATTTGTGGCTCAGACGTTGGCGGGTGCGCTCCACGCGGCTCGGGCGCGGGTTGTGCCCGGAAGCTTCGAGTGAATAGGTGCGGAACATACAGGTGTCCCAGTTGCGCACGCGTTCGCCGCGTTGGGCTTCGTCGACGATGTCGAAACAGAAGCAGGTGGGGCAGAGGAAGGTGCACACCCCGCAGCCCAGGCAGGACCGGGAAGCTTCTTCCCAATAGGGACTTGCGAAGTTTTGATCGAGTTTTTCTTTTAAGCCTTCCGTTTCGAAAGCGATTGGCATTTTTTCTTTAGCGGCTTGCTGCACTTCGATTGCCCGGACGCTCTGGTCTACGGACGCCATTTCAAGCTGAGCAAAAAGGCGATCGCCTTTGTCAGAGAAGGTTTCCACCAGCAAGGTCTCACCAAGATCAGTCAGGATCGCGTCCAGACCAGCGTGGTTGAAAGGTCCTGAACCGACCGTGGTGCAGAATCCGGTCTGGCAGGGTTCGTGACAGCCCAGACCGACCACAACCGTGGCTTCACGTCGGGCTTGCCAATGCGGATCGGTGTAGCGTTCCTGCTCAAAAACCGTGTCGAGCATGGTCATGGCATGCGCGTCGCAAGGACGGATTCCGAAAATGACACGGGGAGTGGTTTCGGAGGGGATCTGCTCGTAACCGCCGAAGCGGGTGAACTTCATGAGCGCTTCAGAAGTCGGCAAAAAGAGGGCTTTGGGTGGGATGCGCGTGTTGTGAGCTTTGTCAAACGCAAGCTCGAAGCCATCCTGGAGAGGCAGAAAATGGGTGAAATTCTGCAGGGATTGCGGGGCGTAAACTTCATAATCCTGACGCCAGGCATTCAGCAGGTGATTGAGTTGGTCTTTTTTGAGGATCAGGTTCATGTTGGCTCTCCTCAAACCACAAAGCGGGACTTATCGTCCAGGGTAACGGTCGAGAACGGCGGTGGTGTGGTGGCGTCCAGACCAACTTCAAAGTTGTATTTCCGGCGCATGTCATCGTTGAGTTTCTCGGTCAGGTAGGTCATCTTGATGTCCATCGGGCAGGCGCGTTCGCAGGCTCCGCAGCTGGTGCAGCGCCCGGTTTGATGGAAGGCGCGCACGATGTGCCAGCCTTGCATACCAGCCGGGGTGGTGCCGCTTTCGGTCCAACGGGGGGAGATATGATCCACGAAACATTCTTCGCAGTAGCACATCGGGCAGGCTTCACGGCAGGCGTAACAGCGAATGCAGCGTTCGGCTTCCTGGCGGAACCAGGCATGGCGTTCCTGCAAGGGCAGTTCCGCAAAAGACGCAACTATCGCGCGTGCCAGGGCGGGATCGCCTTCTGGCAGGAGTTCGCCAATTACAACATCCGCAGAGATCGGGTTTGGATGGATACAGCGGGCACAGCTTTCATGCAGCAGGGTTTTTTTCTCGAGGGTAAAGAAGCCTGACTTCGCCTCGACCAGAATGGTGTTGTCACTCTGCTCGGTCACGCTGATCACTTCTTCGCCGGTTTGTGCAACAATTTTTCGCCAGTCGATAATGCCCTCGCAGGGCACACCAATCAGGTAAAGACCTTCTCTGGGGTGCTGCCCTTCAAAAACCAGGGCGTTCACTGAGCGATTCTCGCAGCCTCGCACCAGCATACCGATTTTTTGGGTCTTCGGGAAGCGGGTGAGGTAGGTGGCAAGGTTGTTCTGGCACAGCCCATCGAAGGCGAGTTGATCAACTTCGTCAATGGTCTTGAAAAATGCAGGCTGCGGGTGAAGGGGGGTGTCGCCGGCTTTGAAACCGATGACAATATCCACCACACCTTCAATTAGAATGCGTTTGGCTTCAGCTTTAAGGGCGTCTAAATCAGGCATTGGCACCTCCAGCTGTTTCTGTTGCACGCGTCGCGAGGTTGTGGGCAGGTCCAAGAGCTGTTATTTGCGCTTCAAAGGCAGCCAGTTCCTTCTGGATGATGCCGCGATCCTGCAGGTCCAGCCAGAGGAAGCGGATGCGATCCTGTTCGTAGCCAATGTGGTTGAGATAATCGGAGAACTCTTCCAACTGGCGTCGGGCAGCGATGTTGCCGGTTTTGAAATGGCACTGCTCAGGCAGACAGCCACTGACCATGACCCCATCCGCGCCGCCCTGAACCGCGTTCAGCAGGTATAGCGGGTTGATGCGACCGGTGCAGGGCACCTTGGCAAGGTGGATGTTTTCGGACAGTTGGTTGTCGACCCAATCCTGGTCAGCTGGCGAGAAAAGACACCACTGGCATTGAAAGAGGACTAATTTGGGTGTCTCGCTCATGAGGATACCCTTTCTGTGCCAAGCCAAGACCAAAGTGTGTCGATCATTTCGGCATCGTTGTAGTCATCAACCAGGCGGATGGAAGTGGAGCGGCAAGCTGCCGTGCACATTCCGCAAGCCATGCATTTACCCGCGTCCACCGAGGCAACTGTAATTGTGCCGCGGAATGGAACCCGCTTCTCGACCAGTATGATCGCTTCGTAGGGGCAGATCTTTTCGCATAATCCGCAGGCGACACAGGTGGATTCGTCCACCCTGGCAACCTGGTAAGGGGTCTTTTTGCCACTTTCGACTGCCAATGCCTTGACAGCATTGATCACGCCGGAAATGTGGATTTTTTGCGGGCAGGCGGGATAACAGAGGTCACACGCGGTGCAAAGCCAGGTGGTTTTGTCCGAAAAGGCGTCATCGTCCATGTTGAAGACAGCTTCGCGGATGAGTCGCCGCGGGTTGTAGCTGCTCTCGAGTTTGGTTTGGATCATGCATTTGCTGGTGCAGGTGCCACAGGAGTAGCACATCATCAGCATATCGCCGCCGGGAATGGCTTTGACGCGTTCGGCGAGGGCGTTGGGGTCGATGACATTACTCATACAGGGACCGCCTTTCCGAGCATTTCATCGACGATGAAGTCGACTTGCACCAATGCCTGCGCTACGCCAGGGATATCGCCTAACTTGGTTAGTTTTTTAGCCATTTCAGGTTTCAGGCGCTCAATCTCAGCCTTCAAAACATCCTCAGGGATGGCATCCAGCGAGGCTTGCATCTCGTTGATGACGCGAGCGTATTTGTCGCCCTCAGCGGCGCTGATCCACTCGATGCGGAAACGCCCCGGGCTCATTTGCAGTCTCTCAAACATCTTCTCAAGCCGTGCGGCGCGTTTAGCCCCGGCGATCTGACCCGTGATGTAGTGGCAGTCCTGCGGATGGCAGCCTGAGTAGAGAATGGCGCCTGCGCCGAGGCGATAGGCTTCGTAGATCAGGTCGGCATCCATGCGCGCCGAGCACATGACGCGCAAACCGCGTTCATTGGCGCTGTATTCGAAGTGCGAGGTGCCGGCAAGGTCTGCGCCGCCGTAGGAACACCACTGGCAGCGGAAAGCCAGGATTTTTTTCTCAGGTTCGACGGCCAACAGCGTGCGGATTTGCGCCAGCACCTGGGCGTCAGTAAAGTGCAGCTGGGTGATCGAGTCGTGCGGGCACTCGCCAACACATGCGCCGCAACCGTGGCACTTGGCAGTGATCACTTCCGCGGCGAGACCCTTGGTGTAATCAATGGCTCCGTAGGGGCAGGCGCGGGCGCAGATGCCGCAAGCCTGACCCTTGGCGCTGACACAGCGATCCGGCCAGACTACTGCAACAGTTGGTTCGATCTGCCAACTATCGGAGTGCAGAATGCGCGAGGCGCGTGAAGCTGCTGCGGACCCCTGGGCAACGCTGGCAGGGATATCTTTGGGACCCTGGCAGGCGCCGGCGAAGAAGATGCCGTCGGTGGGGCTGTCCATCGGGCGCAGTTTGGGATGATATTCCATGAACCATCCGCCAGGAGACTGTGCCACATTGAGCACGGAGCTCATGTGGTTCTGGTCGGGCTGGGGAATGGCAGCCTGGTTGAGCATGACCATGTCGTACTCGCGTTCGATCACCTTGCCGAGCGTGATGTCTTCGGAGGAGATGAACAACTGGTGCGTGTCGGGGTCTTCCGTGATCTCTGAGGGGCGTCCCTGGATAAAGCGGATGCCAGACTCACGGGCACGGTCGTAGAACTCTTCGTAACCCTTGGAGGGCGTGCGGATATCGATGTAGTAGATCGAGATTTCGGTGTCCGGGTGCATTTGCTTAATCAGCAGGGCGTTTTTGATGGCGTACATGCAGCAGAAGTTCGAACAGCTCGTATTGTAGCGTTTATCGCGTGAGCCGACACAGTTGATGATGGCAATATGCTTTGGTGACTTTCCATCGCTGGGGCGGATCAGGGCGCCGTGGGTTGGGCCGGCTGAGTTATTCAGACGTTCCATCTCCATGGCCGTGATCACGTTCGGGAAGCGACCGAAACCGTACTCGGTCATGGGGGAGGGGTCAAAGTGACCAAAGCCGGTTGCCACAATAATGGCGCCGATTTCCTGCTCCACGAGCTTATCTTCCATGCTGAAGTCAATTGCTTCGAGTGCGCCGCAGGCTTCCACGCATTTGTAGCAGTGGATGCAGGCGTCCATGTCGATGTTGTAGATCAGGGGCACTGCCTGGCTCATGGGAATGTAAGCAGCCTTGCGGGGAGCAAGGTTCATTTCAAAGTAGTTGGGGATTTCCACCGGGCACGCCTTGGTGCAGGCGCCGCAACCGTTGCAGCGATCGGCACGCACGTACTTGGCTTTTTCCCGCAGGGTTACGACAAAATTGCCGACGTATCCTTCGACTTTTTCAACTTCTGTAAAGGTCTTTACTTCGATCAGGGGCTGACGCGCCGCGTCAACCATTTTTGGTGCAAGAATTCATATACTGCAGTCCATCGTTGGAAAGGTCTTGTTAAGTTGCGCCATGACCCCTCCAATCGTTGGTTCTTTTTCCACCAGAGTAACCGGGATGTTCTGTTCAGCCAGGTCGAGAGCGGCGTTGATGCCAGCCACACCACCGCCAATAACCATGGCGCGTTTGGTGACGGGCACTTTGATCATATTTAACGGGGTCAGAAAAGTGGCTTTCGCGACGGCAGCCGCGGTCAGGTCTTTGGCTTTTTCAAGCGCGCCTTCACGGTCGTGACCATGCGCCCAGGTGCATTGCTCGCGGATGTTTGCCATTTCCATCAGGAAGGGGTTCATCCCGGCTTCGGCCACGCAGCCGCGGAAGGTGGGTTCGTGCATGCGCACGGAACAGGCTGAAACGACGACGCGATTCAGTCCGTACTTGGCAATATCTTCTTTGATCAGGCGCTGACCGCTGTCGGCACAGGCATACATCGTGTCGATTGAGCGGACAACACCGGGGAGTTTACCAGCAAATTCCACAACCTCTTCCGGGGGAATGACGCCGGCGATGTTGCTGCCGCAATGGCAGACGTAAACGCCAATGCGCGGCTCATCCTGCGGAAAATCCGCGGAATGGCTCTTGGTGATGGGATCTTCACTCATTCGGGGTCCGTAGCTTTCTGAGGAATGTCAAAAGATTCGGCAATGAGGGCTCGGCGAGTCTTTTGGGCACGCTGATCGGGTGTGGTCAGTGAGAGGGCGTCTTTGGGGCACCATTTCACACATTGAGGACCTTCCGGATCGTCCTTGCACTGATCGCAGATCTCTGCCAGGGTGGTCTGAGGGTTGATGGAGATAGCGCCAAAATCACAGGCTTCGATACACCAGGCACAGCCGTCGCATTTGGTGGCATTGATATCAATGATGCCAGTGACGGGGTCCTGGGTGAGGGCATCGCGGGGGCAGACGATCACGCAGGGAGCGTTTTCGCAGGTTCGGCAGGCGATGGCGGTGATGAGGACTTCATCCACGCGGACGGTGCGGATCCGGCTGCGATAGGAATTATATTCTCCGGTTTTCGCGAAAGAACACGCGTATTCGCACAGCTGACAGCCTACGCAAAGGTTAGGGTCGCAATCAATATAAGCATATCTTGATGTACTGGTTGCCATAAGCTCCTCGTTAAACTCCGATTTCTTCAGCCACATCGGGCATGCCAAGTTTGATCAGTAATTCTTTGGGGATCAAACCTTCCTCGGTCCAGCCCTTGGCCTGGTAGTAAAGCTTTTTCATGTATTCGAGCTCTTCGTCTGTTACGACGGTATTCGCGCCTGGACCCTTGGTGAAAGGATCGTGTTTCCATCGCCAGGGCAGGTCGTCATCTTTTTCTGTCCATCCTTCGCGGATGTTGAACGCTTTTTTAATGGTGCACGCATGGATACCAATCTTATCAACTTCGTCGTAGCCAAAGTTCCAGCCAGTGGTGGCATTGATCAGGTTGGCGATGGCAGGCCAGGCGCCAGCCCGGTCGGCTTTGCCTGTGAAACAGCGCCGGATGAACTTGCACAGGGGCAATGTGTCGTAGACGGCGGCATATTCTTCCGAGTCTGCAGCAACACGACCGCGAGTTTCGTCAACTGTTAGGCGGTTGGTTTCGCCCTTCATGTCCGGGTCGTAAGCGGCAGAGCGGTTGTGGCAGCCACCGCGGGTGCCGGTGGCAAGCCCGAGTGCAAATGTTTTTAGAGAGCGGGCGTCGTAGCCGGCGGATTCAAGGCCTTTGGTATTAACTGCCCATTTGTAGCTCTCGGTGCCGCGTTCTTCGTCGATGATCCTGCTTGCGATGCGGGTGCCCTGGGCAAGGATCTTTCCAATGCCCTCCTGGTCCCGGATCATCTCAGCGACCGCAACAGCGGCTTCACCATTGCCAAAGTGCAATTCGAGCCCTTCTGGATGAGCATTGCTGGCAAAATCTTCCTTCTTCAGTACGCCCTTTTCGTAGCATTCCATCGCCCAGCCGATGGTGACACCCATGGTGATGCTGTCCATGCCATCCTGGTCCGAGATGGTGATCAGTTTAATGGCGGAGCGCATATCCGAGATACCCAGGTTGGAACTGTTGGCGAACAGACTTTCGTATTCAATACCAGTCATTGCACCAGCAAAAGGTCCGGTTTTGACCATGGACATCTGCTCACAAGCAATTGGGCACTGGGCACAGGCAATCACCTTGACCTTGTGGTGTTTGTCCAGGTATTCGCCACTGACCAGTTCGGCGTCTTCAAAAACGCCTTCCTGGAAGTTGCGGGTAGGTAATACGCCCAATTTGTTGGTGTTGAGCAGCCCGGTGGAGGTGCCGTAAATGCGATACTTTTCGGTATCCTTGCCCTGTGCGCTCTTGGAAATATTGTAGGAGAGCTGATTAAGTGTTTTGGGGTCAAATACCTTTACGCCGCGAGTACCTCGCACGGATACTGCCTTGAGCTTCTTGTTGCCCCAAACCATACCGTGACCGGTGCGACCTGCCTGGCGACCATCATTAGTTACATTGGCGTAGCGCACGAGATTTTCGCCACAGGGACCGATGGTGCAGGAACGGACCTGTTCATCGCCGAGTTTTTCGCGAATGGCTTCTTCGGTCTCGAAGGTGCCTTTGCCGAGCAGGTAGGTGGCATCGTTGAACTGCACACGCTCATCGTCAACGAAGAGATGAGTCCAGCGGTCGCAGCTGTTGTGCAGCACCAAGCCATCCCAACCGGCACGCTTAAGCGCGATTGAGAACCAGCTGCCGGAGAGGCTATCGCCGATAAAACCAGTCAGAGGCGATTTGGATGCAAGCCCAAACTTACCGCCCACAGGCACCGGCGTACCGGTGAAGATGCCGTTGGCGAAACAGATCGGGTTGCCGTCGTCCAACGGATCGCAGCCTGGGACGATATTTTCCCAGAGCAGACGCGATGCCATTGAGACGCCGCCAATGTAGATCTTGTACCATTCCTCAGGTTTGGTTTCGACCCAGGTTTTCTTAGTTTTCAGGTCAATATGAAGGATTTTTCCACTGTATCCGTACATGCTCACTCCTATATGTGGTCAATTTGGAAGAGACAACACAATATCTCTGACAATTCAGATAAGATACGGTTCAGACAATTCACAGTAAACAAGTATAACTTAATATGCAAATTGCGTCAGAATTTAATCCCAATCGATTCGAGGTTGGACATGTAAGGCGTGGTCAAAAATTGTGAAGTTTTGATAAACAAAAGAACAATAACAGATAGAAATAGTTAAATTGTAATAATAGGTCTTGTGGATAGATTTGTGAACCCCTTTTCCACTTGACTTAATGAAGTTCAGGAAGTAGGTCGGAATGAGCCTGCCCAAGGATGGTAATCTGCAAGGATGTGATGCAGGCGCACTCCGACGTAAACTTGGCGGCGGAGTGCGCAAGAGAAGCGCATTCCGCCCTACGAAAGGCCGGAAGAAATTGGCGGAGTGCACCGTAGGTCGGAATGATAACGCCGTAGATCTTTTGCCAGACAATCACCTCTCGCGAGATCACTCCGACGTATACTTGGCGGTGGAGTGCGCAAAAGAAGCGCATTCCGTCCTACGAAAGAGTTAACTTAATTGGATGATAAACTTTATAAATGCCAAATTACAAACGAAATCAAGTCCATGGTGGCACATATTTCTTTACACTGGTAACACATAATCGCGAACCACTTTTCTCGGATAACGTCATTGTAGACATCCTATTGAAAGGTATTCGGCAGACTCAAGTGCGTAAACGGTTTGAAATGATTGCTTATAGTGTTCTTTTTGATCACTTGCATCTGCTTCTCTCTTTACCAGAAGATTTCAAATCATTTCCTCAAATAATTCGAAACATTAAGCGATTCACAACAATCGAAGTGAGAAAGAAGACTGGGAAACCAGAATTGATTGTTTGGCAGGATCGTTATTGGGAACACACCATACGTGACGAAGAAGACTTGCAGCATCATTTTGATTACATCCATTACAACCCTGTAAAACACGGATATGTCGAAGATTATGGAGATTGGGCCTGGTCAAGCTTCAAGCAGTATTCTGATGGTGACCCCAGCTTAAACAAGATCGATTCTGCAAAGTTTGAAGACGAGGATCGTTTATACGGTGAATAGAACGTTTTTTTCGCAGGTCGGAATGAGACCGCTTCACACCCAGGTTCTTACAAGGTTCTCGTGCGGGCTCTCTCCGACGTGATTTTCTGGCGGAGTGCGCAACAGAAGCGCATTCCGCCCTGCGAAAGACGAATGGAAAAGGCGGAGTGGTGTCGTACACACCATTCAGCCCCACGAGTCAAGGAATATTAGTGGCGGAATGCGATTGCATTCCGCCATTTGATCGAATTGATTTGGTTTACCGCGATGTGCTCAGCTTCAACATCTCGCCCTTTTGGTTGAAGGTCACGCGCGCGAAGTGATTGTGGTTGTGCTGGCGGTATTCGTAGCTTTTCTTTAAAGTAACCACATAGCGCTGACTCTGGCTGACGTAATCGAAATTCTGGCGATGTGCCTGGACCATGGCAGGGTCAAGCGTAAAGTTGGTCAACTGAGGGTTGAGAGAGACGGTGGCGTCATCCAGACCTGGCAGGTAACTGCTGATCACCTTCCTTACCTTATCCAGGATCTCAGTCGGCATCTCACTGGCTGCCACGATCAACTCCTCACGCGAATCGCTGATGGTCTTGAGCTCGGGCGTTATTGTTGGGCGAATGGCTGGTTTGGAGACCTCCTTGATATTCGCGCTTGAGGTCAACGGGTCGCCATAGAGCACGAACGAGAGGATTGTCTTCTGGTCTTCGCCATCCAGGTAACCCTGATCCTCGGTCATCTTTTTTGCCAGTGCGAGCTTGGCGCGCATCAGTGCGTAGCCAACAGAAACTTCAGCTTTGACGTGAGTCCAAAAGTGATAAGCGAGCAGATCGGCAGCGACGAGGCTTTTACTGACGGAACCGTAGGCGATACAGGTGGAACCAATGAATGCTCTCGTCCCGCAGGCAAGGAAGTTGAGCGAGATGGCTTCATCGACCTTCTTATCCAGGATATTTGCGCCGTAGCATGCCTCACTCAACACAATCTCCGGAGAGGAAGTCTGAGGTTTAAAGTTAGCAGGCTCCATCGCCACCGGGTATTCCGGCTCATTGGACGTTTTGGCAAGATCCCGCTGACCGTACCATTCGGGCGAATCTTTTAGCCCATGAAGGTTGAAATAAGCAAATTTTGGGTCAGGAGTTTGCCCGTTGAGCAGGTTGGTGTTTGTGATTGGTGGAGAGCTCAACAAGCGCTCTGAACGATCGATTACCGCGAAAACCTCAGAGGAAGCGGGTTTCCAGACTTCGGCAGTGCAGCCGATGTTGTCCGGCTTTTGATAGCGCAAATTAAAGGTTTGGAAACGTTGAGCCAGGCTCCTCAGGAGGTTTGCCAGGATGTTGGTTGAAATGCTCTTTTTTGACTTAACCTTGAGTTCATACTCCTTGGTCAGGAAGCGAATCTGCTCCAGCAAATACCCGGCATCGGTGCCGGCTTCGTCCGGAATGCGACCCACAGGCCACTGCTGGATGAAGTAGTTTTCATCTAGTGTGGCATAAGGATTATCCGACGGGACGTTTACGTCAGAATCATCGGTAGGGTTTGGCAGCATGTGGAAAGGAACAATGTCACTTCCGCCAATGATCAGCAAAGCGCCGATCATCTCCCCACGGGAAGCGAGTTTGGCGTCCAGGTCAGTCAGTGAAAGTTTGATTTTCCAGGCATCACTGGCATGGATGGGTTCCAGCCCCTGTTCGCGCGCGCTGGCTTCATCATCCGGGACGTAGACAAGACTGTTCCAGCCCGGCAGGTCAACGATGTTCAGGCAAAGCTTGCGCATTGATTCGATTACGACATCGGCAGTGTTCGCGCCGTATTTTTTCTCCAAATTCCCGCGTGAAGTTAAGATCACATAGCTCGGGAAACGACCATCCGTGTTCATCAATTCGGATTTGTTGATCTTTCGGGCAACCTTCTCGAACTCAGTTTGAATTTCGATGATTGCCTTGACCGTGGCTTCTGTATCCGCGCTCATGGGTACTGACTTGCCGGCGCTCGAGGAGGGCAAGGCAGGGACTTCGTTGGTGTGACCTGAAGGCAAAGGCGGCGTGGCGATATCCTGGAGGAAGAAGGAACTGGTAGGTATTTCGGAGTAATCTACATCGCCGGACTCAGCCAATTCTTCCACGAGATAATCTGGCAGATTGAGCGCCAGGGTGGGATCGTCATCGATGATTTCCTCAGCAGTTTGCGGTATTGCTTCCTTGCCGGCAGGTTCTGAGGCGACAAAATCAGAATTTGAAAGGACATTCCATCCCAAATCTGCTGCCACGGAGGCTGGCACAGGCAGATCGAGATAGACCTTGAGGTCTTCGGGCCAGAGAGGTTTGTAATTGTGATCAGGACCAAGCAAGCGGTTGATGACCTGACCGCTCACGTCATGTGCCGCACACCAATGCATTTTCTCGACACCAGCTGAATCATTGCCCTGCTGAATGTCGGCAATCGCAGACAAGACCTTGATCTGGACACAATCAGGCCAGCGGCTGTCATAGATACCCGCTAGGGTTTCAAGCAGCGTTGTGTTGCCAGTTTTATGAATGATCTGCATATGGAAAGCCGCAGGCAGTGGGGAACGCGGATTGTGCGCGAGGGATTCCAGAATCGCCTTTTCTGCGCCGGTCAAATCTCCGCTTTCCCACGCGTTGCGAGCTGCGATCAAACCGTCAAGCCAGGAGGTTGGTGATTTACCCTTCGAAACCCCACGCTGCAGGTAAAGTTGGTTGGCGTGTGTTTCCCGGTTGCTCTCTCCAGTGAGGCGATCCAACAGGCTGGCAGCCTCCATGAATTCAGGATCATATGCCAGGAGCTTGGAAAGGTTCTTGATCGCCATTTCGGTATCGCCAAGCTCAGCCAGCACTGAAGCATAGATGAAACTGATCAGAAGATCACCTGGGTAACTTGCCAACCAGATCAATGCTGCCTGACGGGCAAACTGGAATTCGCGGTTACTTAGTGCGGTCTGAAGCAAAGTCAGGAACTTGCCGCGTCTGACGACCAACACTTCATCACTTTTTCGGGCGTTGTAAGGTCTCATCTTTTAGGAGTCTCCTGGAGGTTATTGACAATATTCAAAGCGACCACCGCAGCAAGCTGCCGGCGGATGTTCTGGTCTGATGGGGAAAGCTGGGAAGCCTGGCGCAGCATAAATTCCGCGTTTCGATAATCACGGCTTTCCTTATAGGCAGCTGCAGCCTGGAGGTAAGGTCGGGGATCGTTGCTGACCATGGCAATGGCTTTGTGGTAGGTCTGGATGGCGTTGCTGATCTCACGACGATCCTGGTAGGTTAGCCCCATCTCGAGGTAAGCTTCCACCAAGCCCGGCTGAAGTTCGATCGCTTGCGCCAGATGAGCCAGCGCCTGGTCGAGATTCCCGCGAACACGGTCCACTGTACCCAGGGAAACCAGGGTTTGCGGGTTGAACTGGTCCAAAACCAGGCTGCGCTGCAAAGTCTGTTCTGCTTTTTCGATCTCGCCAACCTGGATCTGTTTTTGCGCGAGATTGTTCAGGACTGACACATCTTCGGGAAAATTTTCAGCGAGCTTCTGAGATGCCAAAACTGCCTGTTGGGGATTGCGGGCATTGTCAAGGTCAATTTTCTGCAGCTCAAAGGGCACCGGGTTTTCAACGACAGCCAAGGCAAAATGGATTGCCTGCCGTGCTTCCTCCGGCTTGTTGCCTTTAAGTAAGGCTTTAACCTTCACCCGCCAGGCGGTTTCATTCTTAGGATCAGTTTTTAGGATGGTATCAGCCTGGCGCATTGCGTCAGGATATTCCTGCCTGGCAAGCATCGATTCAGCGATACCTTCATCGTAAAGGATATTTCCAGGGTCGAGCTGACTGGCTTTGCGCAGGCACTGGATAGCGATTTGGTGCTCACCAAGTTGCTGGTTGATGATCGCGAGCGAATGAAGCGCTTCTGGATTGGATGGGAAGAGATCCGTCGCTTTTCCAAAGTAGTCCTTGGCAGCGTGGTAGTCCTTCTCCAGCAGTTTTACATCTCCCAATAATTGCCAGTATTGGGCTTCTTTGGGGGCGATGCGAATAGCTTCTTCCAGGTGTTTGGCAGCCTGTGGATACTGACCCGCATCCTGGCGCATCGTAGCCGCCATGGCGTGCCAATCGGGCTCGTCTGACCAAATTGCCAGGGCATTTTCGAGCGATTCGGCTGCCTGGAGAGGATCGTTCCTGGTAGCAATTGCTTTCAGGGCATGCAGCACCGGGTTTTCGGGTTGGGATTCGATCAGCTTGGAGGCGATTGCGGCAGAGGTTTCCGGTTCTGTGTGCAGACTTTGAATTGCCTGTTGGAAGTTGACGTCTGTATCTTTGCTAAAGCCGGAAAGAACATCGGCGATGGAGGTTTCGTCAACCATCACAGACAGAACCTGGGCTGCTTGTTTACCGTTGGTGATCAGTTTGTGCAAATCATTCTCTTCTGACCAATGACCATTTTTAAGTGCCTGGTTGATCTTCAGGGTTGGCAGCAATTCTGCAGGGGAGATGGCACGCCCTGCGATTGAAATCTGTTCTTCAATCAGATCAAAATCTCCATGCTGTGGGTCATAAGCTGTTGGGCTATGACTAAGTATGTGCAGAAAGTTCGCATTGTTGGTTTGGCGGACCTTGTCTGTCAGGTATTCTGCCAGGAGCTTATTGGCAATGGGATTGATCTTGACCAATGAAAGCGCAGCTTCCAGCAACCGATCCGCAGTATTCCAGTTTGTCTGCTCCCAGGCAGCCCTGGCCACGGCCAGTGTGTGCCAGATATAGTTGAAATGCTTAGCAATATCGAAGGATTGGACTTTCTGTCGGACCTCAAGCTCATCGATCATCTCCACCGCTTCCCCTAAGAGTGCGGCAGCAGATTTGGCATTGCCAGTCTGCTGGGCAAACAAGCTCTGAAGCGCCTTGCCAGTGGGTGAGTTGGTCTTGTCAGAAAGGAAGTGCTCCCAGAGCAAGCGCGCTTTGGCGAGATCGCTGTGTAAAACCGCATCGAGGGCAAGAAGACTAGCCGTTGAGATCGCGGTTTGGGTGCGGGTTTCCTGGGTGTTTAGGAAATCAAGCGCGTTTGATAAAACTTCGGATTGGCTGGTCGCCAGGGCTAGTTCGAGCTTCAGCAGGAAAGCGGGCTCACTGCCTGGGTCAGCATTAAGTGCCAGAGCGGTGTGTTTTTGGGAGACTACCAGGTCGCCAATCGTCCGCTCGAGCTGAGCTGCGCGGTAATAAACGCCGGTGCGATTGTGGGGAGGGTAATCTTGAATTTGTTCTACCGTGTCACCTGCTACGCTGCCGAGCGTTTCCGGAGCAAATTCCAACTTGTTGAGGATGTCCTCAAGAGCTTCAAGGGCCGGCAGGAATTGCCGGTTGGCTGCGAGAACATCAGATTTAAGCAGTGGATACGCGATATTTGTCTGAAGTGCAGGCTCAAGATCTTTTACCAACTGAAGAGCGGCAGCCGAATCGCCGAGCTTTAGCACTGAATAGATCAGGTCGCGACTTTCATCAAAATCCGGGAATGGATTATCGGAGATGGCCTTTTTGATGATGCGGGAAGCTTCATCCGGTTAATCCATGTGGAGGTAGAGGTTCGCGACGTTGACATATTCCTCAGTCTCGATATCCTCCAGCGCAAGCATTCGGTCAAGCGTTTCTTTGGTATCTTCGATTTGATTAAGATTGACGTAAGTGCGAGCGAGCGTCAGGTAGAGCGCTTTGTCATCCGGTCTCAAATGGATGGTGTCTTTCAAGACCTGGATGGCTTCGCGGGCATTGTTGTGCTCGCTCATGAAGTCGCTGTACCAAAGCACATTTTCGATTTCTGTCGGAGCGATCTGCATGGCAGAGCGTGCCGTCGAAAAACCTTCATCCTCTAGGTTGGCTGCCATAAACGCTTTTGCAAGCGCATGGCGGGTTGGCAGGTCATCCGGGTCGGTCAGTACAGCTTCCTGCAATGATGCCAGGCTGATATCCGTCAGGCCAAGGGCGAGGGCGGTTTGACCGGTTTGGAATTGGAGGTGGTGGTAAGAGCGGGGAGCTCTCGCCTCTGGGTAATCCAGGAGTAGGAGATAGTCCTGGTAGGCGGCTTCTTGCATACCGAGGGTTGCCTTGAGATCCGCCTGGAGCAGGCGCATGTCAAACAGTCCGTCCCGTTCCTGCTGGCGTTCTTCCATGATGGATAGCAACTGGGACATCTCTTTCAGCTCCTGAGCGCCAGGTTTGATCCCATGGCCAAAGCTTCTGATCAACAACTCCGCGTAGGATTTTAAGGTACTATCCGAACGGTTTGACTGCCAGGCAAAGCGCAGAACCGGCTTTGCCCCGTTCAAATCACCCATGGCTGCCAAAGTTTGCCCCAAAACCGAAGCCAATTCCGGATCGGATGTGTAATCATTCTCGAGAGGGGCAATCGTGGTCCAGGCTTCATCGACGTAGCCGAGGTTAAGGTAAGCCTGCGCAAGAGATTTCCGGATATTAGAACTGGATGGATCAAGCTGAAAAGCCTGCCTGAGAACACTGATGGCTTCCGTTGGCTGATCGTTCGCGAGGTAAAGCGCTCCGAGAGCGCTCAAGATTTCTGGATCGTCTGGCAGGGCTGCTTTG
>DAOOPV010000031.1:0-25551 GCA_035388405.1 Anaerolineaceae bacterium | reverse complement strand
GTCCTGTCACATTCTGTTACCTATCTCCTGATACCATACAGCTTGCTCCCTCCGCGCCGTTTTGCAGAGGCAGGATCAACGGCTGGACTAAAGCCCAGCCCTACGATGGGTTTGCATTCTCTTAGAGTTTCCCGAGGGTGAGATTGGCGGCTGGACCAAGGCCCAGCCCTACGAGGGGGTCGTCCGAATGGAAGGGGCTTGCTCCCTCCTCGAAAGTCGTGGTTAGTGCCGTAGGCCGGCTTCCTCGGTTGAAGCCGGCTTTTTCATATTTCAAAAGAGCCGGGTTCAAGTACGGAACCCGGCCTACGAAAAACTTCGTAAATTTTTGAGACAGGAAAGCTGGTTCAGTCGTAGGTCAGTTTGCGCAGGTCAACCTGACATTGGAAGCCTTCCATCGTTGAGGATGTAATTTCCTAACATTCGTGACGTCAAGTTCAACCCATTCGCTTCGCTCTGGGGCATGCAGAAGAACCCGACCTGCGTGTTCCGACATCATATTCATTGGCGGAGTGGCGAAACGCGCGCCATTCCGCCCTACGAAGGAAGCATTATAGGCAGGGGAAACTTTAATTATCCAAAACCTAGCCGGCTTCAACTGAGGAAGCCAGCCTACGAAAAACGCTTTGGATGTCCGGTAATTTCGCCAGGAAAAGGAGCGCCTACTCCCAAAATCGGCTATTATAATCATTGCATGGACAACAAAAAAATCTTCGGAACGATTGAAGGCGGAGGGACGAAGTTCATCTGCGCGGTTGCGGATGAGCAAAACAACATTCTCCGTGAAATCCGCATCCCCACCACCCTCCCCCAGCCGACCCTGGCAGCCTGCGCTGATTTTTTCCTCCAGGCACAGCGGGACTTTGGTGAGTTAACCGCGCTCGGGATCGCCTGCTTCGGTCCGCTTGACCCCCGACCCACCTCCTCAACCTACGGTCAAATCCTCGCGACCCCGAAACCAGGATGGGAAAGCACTGATGTGGTTGGTTTTTTCCGGGCAACTTTAGGCGCAGACCTACCTATTGGTTTTGATACCGATGTGAATGGCGCCGTGCTGGCGGAATCCCGCTGGGGTGCTGGGCAAGGCTTCGGGAATCTGGTCTACCTCACCATCGGCACTGGCATCGGCGGAGGCGCTTTGGTCGATGGTCAACTTCTTCATGGCTACGCGCACCCTGAAATGGGGCATATGCTTCTTGCTCAACATCCTTCGGATTATCATTTTGCGGGAAATTGCCCTTTCCATGGAACCTGCCTGGAGGGTTTGGCTTCCGGTCCTGCCATTGAAGCGCGTTGGAATCAAAAAGCTGCCAACTTGGCCCCAGACCACCCTGCATGGCAGCTTGAAGCCCACTACCTTGCCCTGGGTTTGATGAATATTTGCCTGATCCTTGCCCCGGAACGGATCATCCTCGGCGGTGGGGTCATGAACCAAAGTTTCTTGTTCCCGATGATCCGCTCCGAGTTGACTCACTTGCTTGGCAACTACCTTAGCCTGCCGCAGATAGCTGAGATGGAGAGCTATGTTGTGCCCAGTGGTCTTGCCGGCATCGCCGGGCTATATGGCGGTCTCGCCCTCGCTCACCAGGCGCTGCAAAAACAGAAATAATCCCAATTGTCATCTTAAAATAAAAGCGAAACCGGGAGCGAGCACAACCTCCCGGTTTCTGATTGCATGAAAAGTCATGCTATTTCAATGGAATATCAGGTGGTATGTTCTTGGGGATATCGGTTCGGTAAATCGGTCCGCCCTCAACCGCTTTCTTTGGATGTGTCTTTTGAGTTTGGGCTGTATCCGCGCAGGGATCTGGTGGATACATTTGTGGGTCTTCATCTATTTTTGGGATTGGTTTTTTCATGGTCAACTCCTATCTTATTTAACCATTGGTCAAATTGTAATAGAAGAATCTTGCGTTTATAACGTTTGTATAATCCTTATTGCGCCTGCTGCCCCGCAAGGACCCGGTTTAACCGTTCGCTACCCAAGGTCAGCATTAATGCCAGCAACAGCAACCCAAATGGATAGAGCTGGAGACCAAAACGATCGACGATCAATCCCAACAACGGCGGCATCAGGGTCAAACCGCAATAGGCAACTGCCATCTGCAGGCCCATCAGACTGGCTGAGTTTTCGGCCCCAAAGCGGCGTGGGGTTTCGTGCAACAGGGTTGGAAAAATTGGCGCACACCCCAGCCCAACGACCATCAACCCTGCAAGGCTCAGGATCGGAAACGGCAGGAACATCAAAACAATGCCCAGCAGGATCAACGCCTGCCCACCCCGTACCAGGTTCTTTGCTTCGAAATGGGATGCAAGGAAACCGTTGAGAAATCTTCCTAGGGTGATCCCCAGGTAGTATGCCGAAGCACCTCCAGCCGCCAAAACCCGGCTGAGTCCGCGCTGTTCCACCAGGAAACTGGCTGCCCACAAGCCGGTGCTCGTTTCCACTGCGCAGTAGGCAAAGAAGGCTACCAGATTTGGTGCGATCCCCTTGATATTCCGGATCTTCACTCTACCTGCGGCGGCGTGTTGGGAGGTTGGGGTTGGGAAGCGCTGCCATAAGGGCAGCGAGACCGCGAGGATTGCCACGAGCGTAAACTGAATGATCGCAACCGTGCGGTAGCCCATCTGCCAGCGACCCGTCTGATTAAGCATGAAAGCCATGATCAACGGACCAGTGGTGGCGCCAACACCCCAGAAGCTATGCAGCCAGTTCATATGCCGAGCGGCAAAATTACGCGCAACGAAATCATTCAACGAGGCATCCACCGAGCCCGCGCCCAATCCCAGGGGGATCGCGATCAGGCAGAGCCAAAGATAGTTCTGGCTGAAAGAGTACCCCAGGAGAGCCAGGGCGGTCATCAGGACGCTGAATAGCGTCAGTTTACCCGTTCCAAGCCGGCGGATCAAGACGCCGCTAAAGAGGCTCGAAATGATGGTGCTGCCCGAAACAATCATCGAGACCAAACCCGCCCCTGCAAGAGGTAATCCGAGTTCGCCCTGCATCACTGGCCAGGCTGCCCCAAGCATCGAATCGGGCAGCCCAAGGCTGATGAATGCAACATAGATGATGACGAGCAGTAACGTGGTCATGGGAAAACTCCCGCTGATTTTACCTCATAAAGCTTGCAGATAGTCAGCTTTAACCAAAAAGACCCCGGAATTGCCGGGGTCTCTTGATGGAATAGGTTTTACTTGATGGTGGAAAGATAGAAGGGCAGAGTCATCTGCTCGATCTGACCCAGTTGTTCCTCAAAGAAATCCACATGTCCTTCTTCGTCAGCCAGGATGGCATCCAGGAGCTCCTTGGTGCCATTGTCTTTCTCAGCAATTACGAGTTTGATCGCGTCGTTATATAACTTCACCGCGTCGGTCTCCAGGGCGAGATCATTCTTGAGCATCTCATCCACGGCCTTGCCGATGTGAATAGGATTCAGTTCACTGACAATCGGGCGTCCTTCCAGGAACAGGATGCGCGAAATCAACTTCTCTGCGTGCTTCATTTCCTGGATGGCGCTATGCTCTTCAGCTTCACCCAGCTTGCTATAACCCCAGTCCTCATACATTTCAGCATGGACCATATATTGGCTGATGGCCGTGAGTTCTTCACGCAGCAGACCATTTAATGTTTCAAGTACTTTTTCATTGCCTTTCATGTTTCCTCCGCTTATTTGATCGTGGTCAGATAATGCTCAAGCCCCATCTGTTCGATTTGGTCAAGTTGTTCCTCGATGTAATCCAGATGGAATTCCTCATCCTTAAGGATGCCGTCGAGCAATTCTTTGGTGCCATTATCCAACAATTCTGACGCAAGTTTGATGGCTTCGTTGTAATTCTTGATGGCTTCCATTTCGGCTTTTCTGTCGTTCTCGAGCATTCCGGGGACGCTGTCAGCAATGTGCATCTTGTTGAGTTTATCCACCGTTGGCGTGCCTTCGAGGAAGAGAATCCGAGAGATCAACTTCTCAGCGTGTTTCATCTCGCCGATAGAGCGTTTTTCGATGGTTTCGTGCAGGACTTCATAACCCCAGTCCCCACATTCCTCAGCATGAACAAAATACTGGTTAACAGCGGTCAGCTCATCTGCCAGTAAGAAGTTCAGTTTCTCAATAATTTCAGGTTTACCTTTCATAAAAAAACTCCTTTCAAGTTTTCGATGGCTTATTATAACCCGAACTAAAGCCAATTTTGCCTTCGGTATAACTGTGGAAGTTGTCTAATCGATGTGTTTCACAATAAAGCTTGATAATCGAAGACAGGAACATTTACCCTTTGGTTGCCGAGATCGTAAAACCTCGCTCATCTTTGATCGTTCCAAGTTCGGGTAAAATACTTGTAATATTAAAGTCTTGCAACTTTTTCCTATTTAATAGGTTAATAGATACAAATCCTGGGTCTCCGGACGGGCGACGGCGAACCCTAAACGGAGAGTTAAATAATGGGTACTTTTACCGACAATGTCATGGGAAACTATAACCAGAAGCTGGCAAACACAAAAATCGCCGACTTCCCGCGTTATGATTTCTTCAAAGAAGTAAAACCTCAAGCCAGATATTTGATGCCGCTCACCTGGGCGCTTAGTTATCCTGACGTTTGGAAGCACAAAACCCGCTTTTTCCGCGATCTACAGGGCATCAAGCCCCCTTACTTGTTGATGTGCAACCACAACAGTTTTTTTGACTTTAAGGTCATGACCGCTGCCATCTTCCCTCATCGCGCCAACTACGTTGTCGCGCTGGATGGGTTCATTGGGCGTGAGTGGATCATGCGCCAGGTCGGCTGCATTTCCAAGCGGAAATTCGTCAACGACCTCGAGTTGATCCGTCAGACAGCCAAACTGCTAAAACAGAAGCAGATCGTCGCCTATTATCCTGAAGCGCGCTACTCACTGATCGGTACGGACGCAGTGTTGCCAGAATCCCTGGGGAAAATGATCCGTTTCTTGAAAGTTCCGGTTGTAACCCTGATCTCACACGGGCATCACATCAATGAGCCTTCGTGGAATCAAACCAATCGCGGCGTTCCCACCACAACGGAGCTGAAACTACTGCTCACCCAGCAGGAAGTTGAATCGCTCGACGCGAAAACCATCCAGAAACGTGTTGAGGAAAGCTTTGAATATGACGACTTCGCTTGGCAGTTCGAAAATAAGATCGTCCAGGATGCCCCTGATCGCGCTGAAGGGCTGCACCGCGTGCTCTATCAGTGCCCCCACTGCCAGACCGAGTACCGTATGAACAGCAAGGGAAGCGAAATTTTCTGCGAAGCTTGCGGCAAGCACTGGCAGTTGACCGAATACGGTCAGCTCCAGGCTCTTGAAGGTGAAACTGAATTTTCCCATCCCCCTTCCTGGTATGAATGGGAGCGGGCAAACGTCCGGCGTGAAGTTGAAGCCGGCACGTATTACCTGGAATGCGAAGTCCTGGTGGACTCGCTGCCCAATAGCGATGGTTTTGTTCAGATGGGCAAGGGTTGGTTTAAGCACGATATGGACGGGATCGTCCTGCGCGGGGAATATCTGGGTGACAAGTTCGAGGTCGTGAAGACGGTGCCCTCTTTGTACTCGATCCATATTGAGTACAACTATATTGATAAGAAAATGGACTGCGTCGACGTCAGCACGCTGGATGATACTTACTTTGTCTACCCCACCACGCGTGACGCGTCAGTCACCAAAGTCGCACTGGCAGTGGAAGAGCTCTATAAGCTCAAGGTGATTGAAGCGCGATAGTATCATCCTGAACAAAGCATAGGATGGGTTGGCGTAAAAGAATGTTGGCATTTGAGGATTCTGATAAAAGCCTATCCACCGACTCACAAAAATTCCCCCACCCTGTCATCGCGAGGAGCGAAGCGACGAGGCGATCTCAACCTTAGGTCCGAATGACCTTCATCAGTTCACTCCAATCCAGTTTCTGGGCGGTGGGTTGGCTATATCGAGACTCAGGTGGGTGATTAATTTTCGTCGCCAACCCACCCTACACCTTATGGGACAGCGTCGTGAGTCGGGTCAACGTGCTCGAAGAGTATCTGCTCCACCAGTTACGATCTATCACCTACTAACTAATCCTATGCCAAATCCTGGCGTCCGATCTCCTTCAAATGCTCTACTAGAGCCTTCACCTCTCCCGCGCGAGCCATGTCACATACCAGAAGGGCATCCGGAGTATCCACAATGATCATGTTTTCCAGGCCTATTCCAGCCACCAGCCGCTTGTCGCCAATGACCATGGAGTTTTCTGAATTCCACAGGATTACGTCACCGCTCTTACTGTTGCCCTTGTCATCTGAGTCGAGTACCGTCTTGAGGTTATTCCAGGTGCCGACGTCCAGCCAATCCATATCCGCTGGCAAGACAATCACGCGTTTGGCATTTTCCATGATGCCATAGTCGATGGTCTGTTTGGCAATACCCGGCCACAATTCTCCTAAAACCGCGTTGTATCCCTCTTTACCTATGCATTCGGCTATGCGCAAAAGGCGCGCGTAGAGCTCCGGCATTTGCCATTGAAATTCCCCCACGATCCGATCGACCTTCCAGATGAACATGCCGCTATTCCACGAGTATTTCCCCAAATTAAGCATTCGCTGGGCATTTTGGGCATTTGGTTTCTCTACAAAACGCTCCGCCGTGTAGGCTTTGAAACCAAGCTTCTCACCTAAGAGCTCTGCTTGTTCGATGTAGCCATACGAGGTCGACGGCCAGGTGGGTTTGATGCCAAGCGTGACGAGGTAATCCTCCCTGGCAAACTCCAGCGCGGAGCGAATAACCGACCGGAAGACATCCGGCTTGCCGATGATATGGTCAGCCGTCAGCACAGCCATGACGGCTTCGGGATCGCGCGCTTCCAAATGAATGGCTGCCAACCCAATAGCCGAAGCCGTGCCGCGACCCTCAGGCTCAACAATAAAATTTGCTTCGGGGATGGATGGAACTTGTTCATGCAAGACCAGGTTGTGATCTGCGCTGGCTACCACCAGGATCTGTTCCGGTGAAAACAAAGGCAAAAGCCTGTCGACTGCAATTTGAAACATACTTTGAACGCCATAAAGACGAAGAGCGGGTTTGGGGAGATGCTCACGGCTCAGCGGCCACAAACGCGTACCTGCGCCACCAGCCATGATCAAGGCATAATCCATTGAAAGCCTCCAGTGTTCTTGTGATACTCTGATTATACCCTTGCCCTGCAACAAGCAATGAGCCACAATCCCTTGCCACTGCCCAGGGATTAGCTGCCCACAAAAACTCTCTCAGCGAGGGTCACAATTTAGACTGCGGCAGGTACTCAAATCAGCTGTTGGGGGAAGCCTCGGCTTTGAAACCTTCATGGAAGCTAACTGCGCCCTGTGGATATTGTTCGTCAAAGGAAATGGCAAAAAAGAGTTCCTCAGGTACACCTTTAAAATAAAAACCGGTCGGGTGGATGAATCCGACTTTGCCATAATATTCTGGATGACCCACCAAGCAGCAGCCGCGTGCGCCAACAGCCTTTAGCCGCTCAAGGCCTGCCCAGATCAGGGCTCTGCCTATCCCAGTGCGCTGATACTCAGGCAGCACAGAAACCGGTCCAAGCGCATACCAGCCGGGTGTTCCGTCAGAAACGGTCGCGGGAGAAAACGCGATATGCCCGATCACCCGGTGATCAATTTCTGCGACCAGTGAGATCGTAAGCGCGCCGGCAGCCCGCAATGCTTCGATCACGTAGGGCTCGTTCAGGGTTTCAAAGCCCAGGGGACGAAACGCCTCGATGGTCACCTCGCTGATTACGGCATAATCTTCGGGGATTTCATTTCTGATGAGGAATGTAGATGTGGACATTTGCACCTCTCTTGTTACTGCTATTATCCCTTAGTATATTCCTGATCTTTGTTCCGTGGATTATTCTGCTGCATTTCCGGGAAGAATTTCGCGGATCCGCTTGTGACCGGGTGTCTGCAGTTATGTTATGCTTGTGTCATCATTCTGGTTCTCAGTTTTGGTTACCAACACATACTCTCACGTTCACTTACCCGATATATTTTGGAAAGAACAGGAGGAAACCATGATAGAACTACCCGAAGCTGTTACCCTCGCTGAACAGATAAACAAGTATCTGACTGGCAAGATTGTTCGCTCCACCCAGGCAGCCCATAGCCCGCACAAATTCACCTGGTATCATGGTGATCCCGCGGAATACCCTGCCAAACTCAATGGTAATCAAATGTTATCAGCCCGCGGTGTTGGTATGTTTGTGGAGATCAACCTTTCGCAGAGCATGCTGCTCTTCAATGACGGGGTAAACCTGCGTCTGCATCCAAACGCCGGCCCACTTCCCGCCAAACACCAGCTGCTGGTCACCTTTGAGGATGAAACCAGCTTTAGCGCATCAGTGGCTATGTATGGCGGCGTTGTGTGTTGGGAGAGGCTTGCGACTTACGACAACACCTATTACGAAACCGCGTTGAGAAAGCCTTCGCCGCTTAGCAATTCCTTTGATGAAAGCTACTTTCTCGAGCTGTTAGCGCCGGAAGCGCTTCGAAAACTGCCGCTTAAGGCGGCTTTAGCAACCGAGCAGCGCATTCCAGGCTTGGGAAATGGCTGCCTTCAGGATATTCTATGGACGGCGGAGATGCACCCGCGCCGGAAACTCAACACCTTGACAGACGCTGAGATAAGCAGACTATTCGCTAGCGTCAAAGGCACCCTCAAAGCGATGAAGGATGGTGGTGGGAGAAGCACAGAAAAAGACCTGCTCGGCCGGCCGGGAGGGTACCAGGTGCGGTTGAGCGCAGAGACAAGAGGCACCCCTTGCCCCAGGTGTGGGACGGAGATTGTCAAGGAAGCTTACATGGGTGGGAGCATCTACACCTGCCCAGATTGCCAGCGAGTGTAGTGCTGATTTGCTAATCCTCTTCTTCCTCATTGTAGTAATTGTCTATGCGCATTGTATAATTAAAAAGAACCTTCGCACTCAACTCCTGAGCACCCCTCATTGGGCTACTTTCCTCATTCAACCACTCCCCTTTCGACCGCCCGCTCTTTCGGCTGATCCCCCACTCCAGCCTTTCATTAGCTTACGATTGTGGCTACGCGCAAATTTCTACCGTATCTTGTCCTGCCCAACACTGATTGAGATCCCCCACTTCGTTGAGTAGCTCTCACTTTCCTCACACATTCTTGTGGCTACGCGCATATTTATAGGAATCGTGCTCTAAAACACCTGTTTATCTAAAGGAGCCACGTCAGCTTTTTGCTGCTGGCGCTCCACGAGGCGACACCCTAAGGACCCCTCCCCTAGTGCGACCAGGAAAGTAGCGGTAAAGCTGGCTTGGCAAGAAAATTTCGGGGTCTGATTAGGTACTCAAGTCATCAAAGCCCGCCAAAGGGCAGGCTCCAAATGCAGTTCGAATTAGTTGGGGGGTTAGTTTTCCAAATTGAGGGCGTCGGCCAGGCGGCGGAGGAGCTTCAGGCGCCCTTGGTTATCCGACACGAGTTGCAGCAGGGACGCAAGATCTTCGCTGCCGGAACCGCTATTGATCACGGGACCCAGGTAATTTTGCCCCATCCGGCGCATGGTTTTCTTTAGCAGGCTGCCAAGCTCTCCCATCTGGAGATCTGCCAGTCGGGCGGCTGGTACGGCTGGGCTATGTTGATTTTCAAGAGTCGCGGCTATCGCAAAACTGATCGGGCTGTGGATCTCCGGGTTCAGGCTGCCAGCGATCAACCAGGCCAGGAATTTCTTCTCAGCCCCCTGTTTTTGAATCTTCCTTCGCAGTTCGGGGTTGATCCCACGCATCAGTTTGCTGTAATCCCAGTCTTTGGCGAACGCATCAGCAGAAATTCCATCCTTCTCCTGAACCGAACCGTCCGTCTGTGGGGATATTTTAGTTGGAATGGTTTCTTGTTTGAAAAATGGAGCATATTTAAGCTTATTTAATATCTTAATTATCGTGTCAAACTGACAAATTCCCACCTCAATGAGAGTCTCAAAATAATAATTTAGTCCATCCACGAGGGTATCAAAATGACATATTTCTTCGGATACCAAAGTCTCATTCTGACATATTCCTGATTTGACCAAAGTCTCAAAATGACATAATCGGGTTGGATTGGCTTCCGCGTCACTCAGCATGACGCGTTGCCAAGAGCTATTGGAGGCGTAAGCGCTGAGCAATTCCGGGGTTACCGGGTCGGGTGGGGCGAATAGAAAAGCATATAAAGCCTGTTTGAGGGATTCATCCGCGGCGGTCAGCTGCACCTCGGAAACCTGTAGGTGCCAATCAGTGCCGTTCTCGCTGTTGCGCGTTTCGAGCCGGCAGAGGTACTGGCTGGCGAGGTCGCGATTAGCCTGGCGCCACTGCCTGGTGTAGGCGGAATCGGGGTTCACCTCAGTTGATTTCGGACGACCGCGCTTGCTTGGTTTGGTGTGGGGGATACGTTTTGGAAGCGTCTCGGAGCGGATCCAGCCCTGCAGGGTGGGCAGCCCACCAGGCACCCAGAAAGTGTTGCGATCTTTCCCGCGCGCCCAGTCCACATAGCAGCAATTTTTGCACATCAGGTAGAGCACCCCAAGGTCATCGCCCAGTTCGGGCAAAACCCGCTGGAACCAATACCAGGGTACCGCCAGAAAGCTCTCCGGGCGGATCAGGTGGCTGGCCAATCGGTCGCACAATCCAGCCAGGGTGGGGTCCAGGGTTTTTGGCGCAAGTGCGCGGCTGACCACTTGGTGAACGCTGGCCGGCTCGGTGAAGAGGGCAGGTGCCTTTTCAGTGGGCATGCGATAAGGAAAGGCCAGGATTTGATCTCGGGGTATGGTAATGGCTTTGGAAAGCACCCCGAGAGGGTCGAGCGAGAGGCCCTGGGCAAGCAACCAGGCATAAAGGTCTTGGGCATCGCCAGGGGTGAGAACCAGCCCGCGGTAGTGGTAGGTGTTAGGCTCGCGCTGGATGCGCCCGTCAGCGACGCGGTGCTTTGGTTCCGCTCTTTGTACGAACCAATCCATATCGCCCTGTTGGAAGATTCGGAAAAACTTAGCGCGGCTGATGACATTCCCAAGGGTTTTCAGAATAGTTTGGACATCGATCGTGACCGAATCATCCTGGCAGGGATAGAGTTGATCAGCACCATGCTCGCGCGAGGCGCGATAGAAGGCCTGTCGCAGGGCAGTGGCGATCAACACCGCTGAAGAACCGACATAAGGAACGAAACGCAACAGGTAGGAGGGTACGGCAGCGATGGAATCAGGTTTCAGGATCGCATCCGTCACATTCGCGGCGGCAATTTCAACGCGGAAGGAGCTTGATTCTGTGCCCATGGGCACACTTTTTTCCAGATTAAGGCGTAAATGTTTACCGGTCTTGTCCTGGACAAGGGTTTCAATCAGTGGATAGTACTGGCACAGACCAGAATAAACCGACTCTTCGGCTGTGATTGTGAAATTGCCGTCGAAACCGAGTTTGCTTGAATCTAACAATCCCTGAAGCTGATCATTTTCCAGCCCAGCCAAGGATTCCAAGATCTCAGTCCAGCCGTTTTTTTCCATTTTTTGTTACACCGGTTTTCTCCGGTCTAAAATATCAGTCTTAGCCAGCAACACCCGGACGGAATGGGAAGATACCCATCCGCAGACTACCTTTTTGCTCTTCAAGTAACTTTTCCAGATGCTCACTGCCCAAGCGCAAGGCCTCACTCAACGAGCCACGTGATTGTTCAGCCAGGCCAAACATAGTCTCCTGGGGGATCAACTTCAGCGGATCCGGATGCCCAGCAGACAACATGCGCGCGTAGAGCAGGGAAGCGACTTCGACCACTTCCGGAGCCCGGAATGGCACATACAGACCCAGGAACTGGTTCAACGAACCAATGTTACTGGTGTTGTTGTTTATATCCTGCAGGAAGATAATCGTCTTGATCTTCTTGCTATGCTCCACGGACCAGGATAACATCTGGTTCAGGTAATCCTGGTCAATGGGGGGACCATCCAGCACGATCATTAGCTGATCATCACTGCCTTCCAACCGCTCGAAGATGCTTTCGATGCGATTCGCGTTCGACCTGGAGGAGGGCAGGGAGAGAGTCTCTATCACTGACATTAAGAAGTGGCGCGGTTCGGTTAGGGTGTTGGTGTTCATGTAGAGCCCCAACACCTGACTTCGTTGCTCAAAGATAAAGTGGGTTTCAGCCAGCTTCATCGCCAGCATGCTCTTTCCGCCTCCGCTTGGTCCGGCAATCACACCCAGGTTCTTGGAAGGATCTTTCTGGTCTGCAATGAAACCATGAGCCACCTCCAGCACCTTGCGTTGTTCAGCCAGGTTCGGATAGAAAAAGCGCGTGTCGCCATAACGCCTAAAAGGATGTTCAAAGAATTGGGCATGCAAAAAGTCAGAGCTGGTCAACATCTTCACCACCGTATCATTTGTTGTTTGTAGCTTAGCACTTGCGTAGAGTTAAGTCAAGTACTTAATTATTATAGCCAACTTCGACAAAGTGGGGGAATAATTAGATTCAAAAAACAAGACCGCCTTGAAAAAAACGAAAACTAATGTAAAATGAAAAGGTGCATTATGATACCAGGAATCGGGTGAGGATCCAATGGCAATTATATCTCTGATCAATCGCAAGGGGGGTGTTGGCAAGTCCACTATCAGCATCAATCTGGCTGCAGGGCTGGCAACCCATGGTTCCCGCAAACCCGGCAGCAAACCGGTCCTGTTGATCGACATGGATGACCAGCTTTCGGCCACGATCACAGCCATGGGTGGTGGCTTCGACGACAGGTTCATACCCGCCATCACGGCGGAGAACAACTATCCACAGGCACTCGAAAACGGTTACGGCGCAAGCGAATCACTGATCGTCGATTCTCTCATCCCACGCAATCGCAGCGAGAAAGTCAAACTATTTCGCACCAACAAAGCCAGGATGGAAGGCTTGGAGTCCGCGCTCAAGGGGCACGATGACCCTGACTTTCAGCTGACATATTTTTTGGAACCCATCAAGGATGATTACTCCTATATCATTATTGACAATCCACCTTCCGCCGGCATGCTGCCTATGAATTCCCTGGTTGCCAGCAGCCACGTTTTGATACCGATTGAACCGGATGGACTCAGCCTGATCGGTCTGGCGGACATCCTTCGGATGATCGAAAATGTGCGCAAAACCACCAATCCTGATCTTGAAGTGCTTGGCATTATCCCTTCGCGTTTCAGAATGATCAGGCGGCAGTCACGAGACGTGATTGAGGACATGGAACGTATGTATGGGCATTTGCTCTTGCCCTATATCAAGGACCTGGCGGACATTTCTGCCGCTACCACTGCCGGCTATGACGTTTTCTCTTACTGCCCGGAGAAGTCACAGGCTTATCGCTGCCTATCCAACCTGGTCGATGCCGTTTTGGGCAAACTCGGAGCCGCGTGATGTGCCCATGGGCACAGTTCGCCGCTCAGACCGGATCCGGATAAACATTTTGAGGAGAGACCATGGCAAAAACTGAAAAACCCCGCTTCGACAACCTGATCAACATCACTTCCGACGCGTTCAACGCCAGCGCTGAAACGCAGGGAGATTACAACCCCGATACGCCAAAGATGGTCAATCACCGCCAGAGCGTCTATCGCGTTCCCTTGTCAATGATCCGACCTGACCGCTTCCAGGCGCGCCTGATCCTCCCTCTGGTACTTCGTAAGGATTTTTACTCCGGCAAGTCGACCTGGACCGAGGTGGTTCGCAACTGGTTTGAGTTGGCCCGCAACGATCGCCTGATCGCGCAGGAGATCGCTGAACTAACGACCTTGGGGGACTCGCTGCATGACACCGGTCAGATCAAGCCAGTGACGGGGCAGGTCGTCAGCGAAAACGGTCACGACGTTTTCAAGATGTTGACCGGTGAGCGGCGTTTCTGGGCAACCGCCATTAAAGCTGTACTCGAAGGCCAGGCTTCTGAGCCATACGTGCTGGCTCTGATCGATAATCAGCCGACGATTGAAAAGCAAATTGCTGAGAACATGGCCTACAAGGCGCTTACCCCAGTTGGCAAGGCTCGGGCAGCTGCCCGCCTGGTGCTTGAATCGCACCAGACCCATCCTGGAGCAGACGAAACAGAAACGGCATTCTTCCGGCGCGTCGCAGATGTGCGCCTGGATGATGGGACCAAGGATATGCTGCAGAAAACTCTGCAAATGGAACGCACCTATTACGGCAGGTTGATGAAGTTCTTTGAGCTGGATGAAAAAGAACTCGAAACCGCAGATAAATCCGAAATGCCCGAGCGTGTGCTGCGGGAGATCATGCAATACGATCGCGCGCTGTGGCCGGAGGCCGTTGCATTCTATGCCAGCCATGAAGGGCGCACTTACCAGGATGTGCATGCCTTCCTGGAGCGCCAGTCGGGGCACGAAGTTGGACGAAAGGTGCGCCTTCCCCTCGATCCCACCACCAAATCTGCCCGCAGCCTGCGTAGACTGCTGAACGGGATTGAGGAGTTGCCGGCTGAGGACAAACCGGGGTCAATTGCGGACGCATTGCTGGGGGATGTGGACCGCGAGGAAGCGCGACAGTTGGTCGCGCGGATGGAGACGCTGACAGCGGCAATGAAGCGGCGTTTGGAAAGCCTGAAATAGCGCTGGGCGAGCCCGAAAAACAAATCAAATCCAGTCCCTATTATGGCTGGATTTTTTGTACTCTATCCAGAATCCCCTATTGACCTCGATTCTCCCTGCTTATCCCAGAGCATTCAGAGCGGATGGATCGGGACTCATCCCTACCAGGGGTTTTACTCCCTCCCTGTGACTCCGAAAAATTTTTTGGGTGAGGCAGGCGTCCCAAAAGGGGGAGACTTTGAACGGCTTGTCTAGAAAGGTGAGATTGTTTACGGTCTTTAGGGCAGACACGGGGTCTGCCCCTACGCCGTTCCTCACCAAAAAACCTTTGTAGAGACCAGGCTTGCCTGATCCGTATTTTCAAGGTTAACGCAGGCGTCAACCCTACCCCGAATGTTGAACGGGGAAGTGCTCCCCAGACCAGAGGAGACCTGACGGTCAATACCCTCGCGCGGTCTGGAGACCGGCGAGAACAGTGTGCGTCATCCTTTCGTGAAAACACTGTTAGGTCAAGGGTTTTACAGGAGGTGGCGTTCTTCTACGGCCACCGATTTAGAAAACAACAATAATGTTTGTTGGGCGCGACAAAGTGCCCGCGAAGTAGGGAATTGGAAAGACCTCAAACAACATCCCGACCCGAGCCTGGTGTGCTTCCAATCCGCCAGCACACATGAATCACCTATTCTGGCGGATTGAGGGCACGAACCATATGTCTATCAAACAGTTTACAGTGCCCTCAATTACACCCCATGCGATAAGGTTTTTGAATCGAGGCATCCCGCACGGCGAGGCTTTGCACTGCCATCGACCCGACACCTTTACTTGCCCCAGCTACATCATCTCCTCCAAAAAAGGCCAAGGCCTATTTTCTGCTTATTAGTGGTTTTTTTTCGCCTGGAGCGATCCCCCAAACCGAAATTGCCGCCCCTAATTAATGCGCGTAGCTAATTTTCTAATAGGCGATAGTCTCAAAATGACAAATTGACTGAGGTATAGCCTCGTAAACGCGGAATTGTCTATTGCTGCGCCGGGCGGTCAGGCAGGGTTTTGCCATGCGACGGCTTTTCACCTGCGCGAGAGGGGTTGAGGGCTGATTTTTTTTAGCTAACTTATACAAATAGGTGGAGTGATATCCCCAAAAAAGGATAGGTCAGCCCAAAGCAGTGAAATAGTAGATGGATGTACTAACTATTCAGCCCTCCTGCGCCGAAAAATCAGCCAAAAAACCTCGTCAGGCTTCAATTTCGCATCTTTACCCGGAATCAAGCCAAAGCGCCAGATAAGCATGCAAAAACCTTGCTCGAGGAAATTTCACAGTTTGTTGTGTCAGGTTGAACACCGAAAAAAAGCGTGGGGCAGGGCGCGGAGCCTTTCATACGACTGCCACTGTTTGTGATGTCAGGTTCAGAAGCGGATACTCTGCGAGCACGATGACCTGACCTACGACTGCCACTGTTTGTAATGTCAGGTTCAACCCCGCACAAGGACACGGGGCAGGCAGCGGATACTCTGCGAGCACGATGACCTGACCTACGACTGGAGGTTAAAAAAAGACCGCGAAATCTCGCGGTCTTTTGACGATCCAACTACTTTATGCCATCTCGAAGTTTTCGATGTGAACCTGGCTTGATTGAATGCCAAAGTGCACATGGCTTTTTGCAATCCCCAATTTGACGAAGTTACGTTCCATCGCTCTGAGCATCGGGGCCGGACCACAAACAAAGTAGAACAAGTCCTTGTAGTTTTCCGGAAGAACGCTGGCCATCAAGTCAGATGTGATGTAGCCAGGGTAGGGGTAGTCCTCGCGGATGGGTTTCTCGAGTACGGTGACGAGTTTTAGATCGATCTTCTCTGAAGCAGCGGCAAACTCATCCTGATACAGTGCGGTCTCTTCGTTGTAATCCCCGTAGAAAACGTATAACGGACGCTTGTCATTCGTGTCTGCCAGAGTATTCACGATCGACATAACTGGTGCCACGCCGATACCGCCGGCCAATAAAACAAAGCCTTCCATCATATCTTCCATGTGCAGGTTGAAGTATCCGTAAGGACCGTCCACGTACACCCTGTCACCCGGCTTGAGGTCTTTGATAGTGCTGGTGAAGTCGCCCAATTCTTTGATGGCGAAGCGCACCCGACCGTCGGGGGCCACATCAGAACCCGCATAACTGAAGGGGTTGCGGCTCAAGACCCACGGGCTGTTACCCGTGCTGATCCAGGCAATCTGACCAGCCTTGAATGGGACACCTGCATGTCCGTCTGGCAGCAGGTTGAGCGTGTAAACTCCGTTCGGTTCTGTTTCCACTGACTCGACTTTGAAAGGTTTTCTACCCACAGCAAACGGATGAATGACGCGGATGTAAAGGACAATCAAAGCCATGACAGCAATTTCAATGATCCAAACCCACTTTACGAGTGGGATTTCCATGTAGTAATTGACCTTGAACATGTGCCAGAGACCAAAGACCAGGATGACCGCGGTCAGCAGATTGTGGAGACCCAGCCATGGCACATAACCCAGGTTGAGTTTTTTCCGAAGACCAGATGTGAGACCGATCAGGATCAATCCGGCTAGACCGATCCATCCTGAGTTCAGCGCAAAACCAGCTCGATAGACTTTGCTTGTTATCAACAGAATCACTGGGTGCAGCAGCACCAACACAATCGCCAAAATTGATATGAGATGATGTGTGCTGTAGACCTTGTCCATATCCAGGGCATCTGCCAGCCAGTTCAGCTTGGCGATCGGAATCAGCTGGAGTCCAGCCAATGCAAGGCCAATGAAACCAAGTAGAACCGAAATATTGACGATGATGTCGCGTGGAATCCAGACAATCAACATCGCAACTGCTGGTAAAAACAGCAAGACGAAGAAAATGATGTAAAAAATGACCCTTCTTGTTGCAGATTTCATGGGATTATCCATATTCCTTTCGGTCTGCCTAAGGTCGTGTCAGGCTGTCAGTAGTCACGCCGCTTACCGCAGAGAGATCTTCAATCGAGTCAAACATCAACTGCAGCACATACTTGCCGTTGTGGATATAGGCACCTGGTTCTTTGACGGTGAACATGTAGTTGTAAGCAGCCTTCAGCAGACGAGGGGTGAAGAGTTTGTATTGATTCGGGAACGCGGCTTCGTCTTCTGTAATCTGACCGTCTTTGTTGGTGTCAATGAATGAATAGGGATAGGCATCTCCGTAAAAACCGAACATGGTTCCATCACCAACATTGGCTGAATACCGGCTCATGGCCTGATGCAGCACGGCTTTCATGCCTTCGATTTCATCGAACATGCTCTCAACGGCCCCGTCGCCATCGAAATCGACTTTGGACATCGAGACAGTTTTGTATTCCTGATATCCGGTGACATTGGAATGGCAGGTCTGGCAAAGATTCGTGTCTGAATTCTCAGGCTTGCGAGTGTGAAGGGTATGTGGATCGTGGCAGGTTGCGCAGGTTTCCACGCCGGGAGCGTGAGTGAAGGTGCCGACGTAGGTTTTGCCTTCATACTCAAAGCCATTACCACCGTCAGAGCCAGCGCGAGTTGCAGCTGCTGCAAAATAGTGGTTGCCCATAATAGCCTGATCGCCAATTGGTTCATCTTCTGGCTTGCCTTCAACTACATTTGCAACTGAGACGCCTGAGCCCATACCGCCGTGGCAGGTCATACAAGCCGAGGACGAGCCAGTTCCGGTCAGTTCCATGCCGGAGGGGAATTTCACAGAATCCAGTTCGTGTGCCGCGGTGCTATGGCAAGCGGTGCAGTTGACAGGGTCCTGGATTTTGCCAGCCATCTCAACTGAGCCAGCTGCAGAGCCGTCGGCCCCGACAAAATCGCGGAAACCAGAGCTGCTATGACACTTTGCGCAGTTCGCAGGAATTTCGGCTGGATCATCTTCGTTCCAATGGTTGAAGGCTTCGGAAGTCATGTCAGCGTGGCCTGACCCTTCCCACTTGGCGGTGACCTCGTCGATGGATGCTTCTACGGCGTCAGTAGCTTGCAAGGTTGTGCAACCTACCCACACCAAAAGCGCTGCTGCAAAGACAGCAATCAGTAGGAAAAAGCTCTTTTTCTTCATTCAGTAATCTCCTTAAAAGTTGGTAAAATAGCTTACCGTAAATTAATGATACAAAGATTATTATAAATGTAACTTGTTGGGTGTCAATGTGTGAAATTATTAACAATCTGCAAATAAGCAAACTTGTTGAACGAGCAAATCCTACATTGAACCCGAGGAAATGCGTTTCTGCTGACCATCAAGACATTTTATTAATACGATAGAATAATAAAAATGAGGACTTTCTTTGAAAAAAACTAATCGAAAAACCACCATTGCAGTGCTGGTGATAGCAGTTGCCTTGATTGCCCTGCTGATCGCCACCACGCAATCTAGCACCCAATATTTCCTGACCGTCTCTGAACTCCAGTCTGGCGAGACTGACATGACTGGTCGCAACGTGCGTATGTCTGGCGTCGTGCTTGGTGACACTATCGTCTACGACCCCCAAACCCTCGACCTCACCTTTGAAGTTGCCCAGATCCCAGGTGATCACAAGGTCATCAAGGAGATGGGGGGCATGGCTGTGGTCCTTGAACAAGCTGCCGCAGATCCGACGCTTCCGCGTATCACCATTCACTACAACGGTGTGAAACCTGACCTGCTCAAGCATGAAGCCCAGGCAATCGTCTCAGGTTCGTTGGATGCCGACGGCGTTTTTCAAGCCAAAGAGCTCCTGTTGAAGTGTCCCTCAAAATACGAGTCCGCCCTGCCAAACCAGGCCGACGACTAATCCCTCCGAAAAGGTCATTATGTTTCAATTAGGTTTATTCTCCTTCGCAGCTGCCATGCTGGCTATTCTCATGGCACTGGTTCTTACTGTCTTCCAGCTGATCAAACGCCAGACCACTCTGACCAAACCGGTTATGACCCTGGCAAACCTCTCTTTTGGTCTGCATACACTTAGTCTCCTAAGCCTGATGGCGATGCAGGTGCTACAGGATTACTCCAATGCCTATGTCGTCTCGGTGATCAATTCTGTCATGCCCACCGTCCTGAAGATGACTGCCGTGTGGGGTGGTCAGGCCGGCTCGCTCTTCTTCTGGGGCTGGACGCTCAACCTGGTTCTCTTCATCTCACTACATGTCCGACGGCAGATCCAGGATGGCTGGTCCTTTCTGTTTACAGCAGTGAACCTACTCTTTTTTGGCGCGCTTTCACTCTTCGCTGAAAATCCATTTAGCCGGGTCTGGCTCTTAGAGTCTGGCGATGTCCTCGATGGTGTGTTTTCACCAGCCGCGGGAGCAACCGTTTACGGTGGAATTTCAGGCTTTGGTCTGAACCCACTCCTGCGCCACTGGGGCATGGTCATCCACCCGCCCATTCTTTATCTTGGTTTTGCTCTCTTCCTGGTGCCTTTTGCTGTCGCAGCATCTTACCTGATCAGGGGCGAATCGGGTGAAGGTCTGCTGGGTGAGACCCGCCTCTGGCTGCTTTCCGCCTGGGTCCTGCTGACTGCAGGCATCGTGCTTGGCAGCTGGTGGTCCTATGATGTGCTTGGATGGGGTGGTTACTGGGCGTGGGACCCTGTGGAAACAGCATCGCTGATTCCCTGGCTCACCAGCACCGGCCTACTCCACAGCCTTCTGCTGCAAAAACAGCGGAAGATATTCCAGCGCTTCAACTTCGTTTTAATCCTGCTGACTTACGTCATGGTCATTTTCAGTATCCTCATCACTCGTGCCGGTTTGCTCAATTCTGTGCATGCCTTTGGCGAGAGCAAAATTTCTCTTCCCCTCACGCTTCTGACAATCAGTCTATTTTTGGTTTGCATTGCCATGCTGGCTTGGCGGTGGAAGCACCTTCACTCAGGTTGGGAGCTCACTTCCCTGGTCACCCGTGACGCGGCTTTCCTTTACACCAACGTCATCTTGATCTCTCTGACGGTTGTGTGTTTCTACGGCCTGGCTTACCCCCTCATCACCGGCGTTTTCACCGGAACCCAGATTGGGCTTGACCGGACTTTCTTTGATAAAGCCGCCACACCCCTTTTCATCCTTTTAGCAGCCCTGATGGCTGTTTGCCCGCTCAGCGCCTGGACGGTCAACTCGGTCAGGCAATTGGGAAAATCAGCTGTCATACCCCTGATTCTGTCTTTACTCCTTACAGCCGCATCGTTTTTCTTCCTGACAAAATCCTGGCTGGCACTGCTGGTGATATTTGTGGTCATTTTTGGCTTGCTTCTGATGCTGGCTCTTAGCCTGCGGGACAGTAAATCCCCACGCCGGGCAGCCAAACGCTGGTGGGGACAGCGCGCGCGCCATGGCGCATGGTTCGTCCATGCCGGTGTGCTGCTGATTGCGCTCGGTATCGTGGGTATGGAAGCCCTCGAGGGAAGCATCCAGGGCACCATGATCCCGGGAGACAAAATGCCGCTGCGTTCCTACGAGGTGGAATTTGTCGAGCTCACCACGGAATATGAAAATCCCGAATACATGACGATCGAAGCCAAACTCGTGCTCTGGAAAGATGGCAAAGTCATTGATACACTCTATCCCGGGCAACATCTTTACGAAGACCGCGGTCAATATGTGAGCATCCCCGACAAGCAGTCCACCTTGCGCGGCGATTTCTACACGTTGCTTTTGGATTACAGCAGTATGATGGGCTATGTGACCGTCCAGGCTTCCGATAACCCCCTGGTCAATTTCATGTGGATTGGAGCGCTGTTAATGGTTTTGGGTGCGATCCTGGCAGCTACCTTGCCCTGGAAGTATTTGCAACTCGAGGTTGTTGATGAAAAAGAGCAGGAGTTAGCCCTTACATGACCCTTGCTATCCGGCAGGTTACCAAATCCTTTGGTCAGCACCGCGTTTTGGACGCGCTTGACCTGGAGGTACAGCAGGGTGAGCTGCTCTGCCTGCTTGGTCGTAACGGCGCGGGCAAAACCACCCTGCTAAAGATCCTCGCCGGACTACTAAAACCCGAAACTGGCTCCATCTGGCTTGACGACCACCCAATTGACTATGCCGAATCGCAAGCCAGGCACGACATCGGCCTGGTGATGCATCAGCCCTTCTTGTATGAGCACTTAACGGGCATGGAAAACCTGCGGTTTTACGCCCGACTTTACCAGGTTCCGGATGATAACGCCGCCCTCGAAGCCGCATTGGCGCAGGTTGGCATGCAGCGATTTGGCGGAAAACCGGTCAGAGCCTACTCACGCGGCATGAAACAGCGCCTAACGATTGCCCGGGCATTGTTGCATAACCCCCGCATTCTACTGCTGGACGAACCTTACACCGGTTTGGACCTGCAGGGCAGCCTGGTTTTCAACCAACTCATGCTTGAGCAGAAACAGCAGGGGCACATCGTCATCATGACCACGCATGATCTCTCGCACGCCCTGCCCATCAGCAGCCGTTTCGCTTTCTTAGCCCGCGGTCGTGTGGCTGAGGACCTGCCAAACCGGGATCTTTCGCTCGATTACCTTGAAGACTGGCTCACGGAAAAGCTTGCCAAACCCAATTCCGAGCAGCAGAAGGTGGCGGTATGAGAGATTGGTTGCACTCAGTCCGCACCCTGGTCTGGAAAGATCTGCTGCAAGAATGGCGCAGCAAAGACATGCTGACTGCCATGTTTGCTTTTGCCATCCTGACCCTCTTTATCTTCAACTACGCGATTGAGCTTTCGCCAGTTAATCGTGCTGAGATTGCCTCCGGTATTATTTGGGTTGTAATCGTCTTTGCCGGCACGCTCGGGCTCAACCGCTCCTTTACCGCTGAGCAGGACCAGGGCTGTTTTGACGCGCTGGTGATGGCAGTGCCGGACGTTTCGGCGATCTACTTTGGCAAGATGCTCACCAACTGGCTGGTGATGCTGTTTGTCAGCGTGCTCATCCTGCCGATTTACTCCTTGCTCTATAACCAATCCCTCTTCAATGCAGGTTTCATCCTGGTCTTGGTACTTGGGGCGTGGTGCTACAGCGCTGCTGGGACGTTGATTGCCGGCATGACCGTGCAAACCCGCATGCGCGATTTGCTGTTGCCCATCCTGCTTTTCCCGATCCTGATGCCCGTCAACATGGCGGTCGTTAAAGCCGCGGGTGGGATCCTTGCTAGCGCTCCGGTTGTGGAGGTGCAAGCCTGGTTGGTTTTGCTGGCGGCTTACGGTATTATTGTCACTACAGTCTCAATTATGGTGTTTGAATATGTCATCAGAGAATAGAAAACTAAAACTCCTGGGGTTGATGGCCCTTCTCCTCGTTCTGGCGGCTTTTGCCATGGTGTTGTTTTATGCCCCCATCGAGGTAAATATGGGCCTTGTCCAGAAAGTGTTTTACTTTCATGTCAGTGCTGCCTGGGTTGGCATGCTGGCTTTTTTGGTTGCGGCAGTTTGCGGCATCCTTTACCTCAACAAGAAGGAGCTCAAATACGACTTTATCGCTTTTTCAGCGGTGGAGATCGGTTTGCTCTTCACGGCGATTGCCAACTTTACCGGGATGATCTGGGCAAAACCCATCTGGAACACCTGGTGGACCTGGGATCCCCGCCTGACCACCATGACGATCATGGCTTTTACTTATATTGGGTATTTGTTATTACGTCGGGGGGTTGACAACCTCGAGAAACGCGCCCGTTTTGGCGCGGTTTACGCGATTATTGGCTTTGCCAGTGTGCCACTGACCTTCTTTTCGTCCCGCCTGCTGCGCACCATTCACCCCACCATATTTGGGGCTGACACTGGTGACATGGCTATGACCCCCGCTATGTACCAGACCATGGCTGCCAGTATTGTTGCCTTCACCGTCCTGTTTGCGGTTCTACTCTGGCATCGCTCGATCCTGACGGCGCGTGAGACTGAGATTGATACCCTCAGAGCGAAGACGGAAACTTTAGAATTTGGGGAGGTACAGGATGACTAATCTCGCTTACTTTATTGCGGGCTACGTTGTGATTTTTGGACTGCTTGGAGCTTATATCCTACGCCTTGTTACGCTTAAGAAAAGACTTGAAAAAGAGCACAAAGAGTTTTCCGCGCAAAAGTAAACTGCTCTGATCGTTAGATCATAGTTCGCAGTTCGTAGGCCGGATTCCTAAGTTGAATCCGGCTTTGGTTTATGCCATCGGTTTGCCGGGTTGAAGTACGCAACCCGGCCTACGAAAAGATAAGAGCCGGGTTAACAAACGCAACCCGGCCTGCACGTTTGTGGATTATGGTTGGGTGGGGTAGCCAGCAGCGATAAGAGCTTCGTAGCCGCCGAGTACTGCATCAACCTTACGGTAACCATCTTTCAACATGATGAACGCCGCACCGGCGCTCGTGTTTTCAGCCGGTCAGGTGCAGTAGTTGATGTACCAAGCGTCTTTGTCAAGCGTATCAACCCAGGATTCGATTTCAACAAAGGGCATGCTGATGCTTCCCACAGCGTGGCTGGCTTCATACTGAGCTGCTGTGCGGGTATCCAACAGAATTGCTCCCTGATCCCTCACCGCCGCAATCGCCTCTGCTGCGCTGATGCGCGGCACGTCTGCTGCGGAAAGTACGATCGGGTTCCCAGTCTCTTTGCGGATTCCACGGTAGATCATAAAGCCAACAACCAGCACAACAATCGCTGCGACCAGGTAGACGGGCAACAGTTTGTTTTTCTTTTGCTGAGGGATTAAACGTTTCATAGTCACAATTATTCCACTTGCCAGAAGGCGTGTCGAGGGTCTGTATAAGGTGAAATATTCCACAGCCAATCAGAAATTTGCTTGCTTTGGACATTCTTTTAACAAGTCCTTTATAATACTTTGAAACTCACCGGAGAGGGCATCATGCTCGAGATCAACGTTAACGGCGTTAGCTATTCATTGGATGAATTACCAGGCGAAAAACTAAGTGATTTGTTGCGGCTACGGCTGAAGCTGACAGGCACGAAGGTCGGCTGTGGGGAAGGGCGCTGCGGCATCTGCACGGTACTGATGGATGGCAAACCGGTCCGATCCTGCATTACCCGCGCGAGCAAAGCCCAGGGGAAGTCCATCCTAACCATTGAAGGATTGCGAGCACTCAGACCAGTTGAACGCCAGGATGAACGCGCGGACCTGCGCGCTCTGCACCCTTTACAGGAAGCTTTCATCACCCACGGCGCAATCCAGTGCGGTTTCTGCACCCCAGGGCAGCTGATGCGGGCTCACGCGCTTCTGCTGGAAAACCCCGATCCGAGCGTGAGTGAAATTCGCGAGGCGATGAACGACGTGGTCTGCCGCTGCGGCAGCTATGAAGCCATTGTTTCGGCGATCCAGGCAGCGGCTAACTCCCTGCGAACGGGGGAAGCAGTCCGGCCAAGGGCGGTCTCGCTGGGCAAGCAGGACCTGACGCACGTGGGCAAGACCGTAATTCGCCCGGACGCGGTGGCAAAGGCGATCGGTGGAGCAAAATTCACAGACGATTTTCAATTTGAGGGTATGTTGTTCGCGCGTGTATTACGGGCGGGCACGCCCTCTGGAATTTTGCGCGAACTCGACGTCAGTGCAGCTACTCAGCTGGAAGGGGTCGAGGCTGTTTTGACCGCAGCTGATTTGAAACATGAACGCCTGCACGGAGTTTATTCAAAGGACTGGCCGATCCTGGTGGATCTTGGAGAACGGGTGCGATATGTGGGGGATGCCATCGCGATCGTGGCAGCCGATACCCAGGCGATTGCGGATGAAGCGATTACGCTGATCAAAATGAGCATCGAACCCCGCCCGGTGGTAAGCAACCCGATGCAGGCAGCTGAACCTGACGCGGAAAAGGTGCACGAGAAGGGCAACTTGCTCAAAAAAATCAAAGTTGGTAAGGGCGACCTGGATGCAGGTTTCGCACAGTCTGACGTGATTGTTGAACACACCTTTTACACGCCTTTCATGGAGCACCTCTTCATGGAACCGGAATGTTCCATCGCGGTGTGGAGAGAAGATGGGGGGTTGGACCTTTACGAGGGCTC
>DAOOPV010000030.1:0-25713 GCA_035388405.1 Anaerolineaceae bacterium | reverse complement strand
CAGGACGCGGCCCTCTCAAGGCCAAAACCAGGATTCGAATTCCTGTGGGGGCACTCTTTATTTAACCGGAGTGTCCTTGAATCAAAGCAAGCCCCCATACAGCATTCCCTACCCGCGCCTCAAGGTCAGGCGCACACTCATGCGGCTTTTAACGCGAGGGCTGTTGCGCTTGTTGACCCGCACCAAAATCGAAGGGCTCGAGCACATTCCCAGTGAAGGGCCAGTCATTCTGGCTGGTAATCATGTTGCTGTGCTTGAGGCAGTCCTGATGACGGTCATTCCCAGGCGGCTCGTGGAGCCTATCGGCGCGGGCGACATGCCTTTTGAGGGAATTTTCGACAAGATTGTCACTTACTATGGCTATATTCCGATTAACCGGGGCAATCTTGATCGCAAGGGCATGAACCAGGCGCTGGATGTGCTTAAGCAGGGCGGTATGGTTGGCATTTTCCCGGAAGGCGGCGTGTGGGAGCCGGGAAAGATGCACCCTCAAATTGGCGTGGCGCTGCTAAGTCAGCGCACGGGTGCGACCGTGGTGCCGATCGGTTTCAGCGGACTGAGAGAGTCTTTCAAGCGCGCGCTGCAGTTGAAGCGACCAAAACTCCTGATGAATATTGGCAGAGCAATCCCAGCCTTGGAGTCTCCAGACGGTGGGGTTGATAAAAACCATTTACTGGCCTATTCACGCCGGGTGTTGGATGCGATTTACGACTTGATCTCGCAAGAAGAAAAGAACCTTCTACCCCTCGAGACGCACCATAATCTCTCATTGGAAATTGAGGGCGAGGGGGCTCAGAACGTGCCCTGGGGGTCAGCATTTGCCCATTTTTTACACTCGCCGATGTTGCTTGACAGCTTTACGATTAACCTCAAATTGCCTATTTGGGCTTTGTATGCGCAGAATGAAATTGTGAATACGATTTCCATGCAAGCGTCTTTGACCATGCTGGAGGACTACCTCAAGATCAATCCAGCTTTCTTCACCTACCGTTTTGGGATGGAAGAGGGAAAACAGGTGGCAGAAGCAATCCAGGAACTGCAAACCTTACTGAAACAGGCAGAATCTGCGGGCAAGGTTGTTCGCATCATCACTCGGGAAGACATTATCTACAGAGACGGTCGGCTCGAAACAAACGAAAAAAGTTTCGTAATCGAGCCTGGAATCCAGCCTGTCTAGAAGGCGGATGGCTGAATGTCGCGCACGTTCAGCTGCATCGTGCTGCGCCCATTAAACTCATTGATCTCAAAGGTATAAGCAATATCCACGTAATCAGGCAGGTTTTCCAGCAGGGCGCCCTGCCGAAAAGCGATGGCATCCAACTGAACGCTTCCCGCGCCAAGTACGAGTTTGAGGTGCTCACCCTTGCCGACCGTGTTTGCACGCAACACCCGCACATTTCTACTGCAAAAAAGCGCGCTCGGGTTGGAAGCGCCGGTAGGTTCCAGCTGCTCGACTGCCTCGAGGATGCCCGGAAAGTGATCACCCTGAAGTTTTTCCAGTGCAATTTCGTAATCGATGTGAAGCGCGGGGGTCAGATCCAAGCCCTTGAAAGATTCACGGGCGATACCAACAAGACGTTCCAGTAAAGCCTGGGCGTTTTCGGCGCGTACGGTGAGACCAGCTGCCATTGGGTGCCCGCCATGCCTCACCAGCAGGTCGTCGCATTGGTTCAGGGCATGGTTGATATCGAATTCGGGGATGGAACGGCAGGACGCTTTGATGAGTTCGCCCTCAACTGCGCCAATGATGGCGGGTTTGTAATACGCTTCCGTCAGCCGCCCTGCAGCCAAACCTACCACACCCGCGTTGTAATCAGGCGAGGCAGAGAACAGTACTGGCACGTCCGGGTCTTGCTCCGCTATGCTGAGCATGGTCGATTCGATGATCTGGTTGGTGATCTCTTTGCGGCTCGAGTTAAGCGAGTCGAGCTGCTGTGCCAGCCAGCCAGCTTCAAAAATGTCCTGGCTGGTGAGCAGGCGGAAAGCGTCCAGTGCGCTCTCCATGCGACCGGCAGCGTTCAGGCGCGGACCAATCGCAAAGCCAAGATGACCGGCGTTGAATTTGGCAGGATTGATAGAGGCGACCTGCGCCAGGGAAAACAACCCCTGCCGCTGTGGCTGGCGCATCAGCGCCAGGCCGCGCTTGACCAGGGAGCGATTTTCACCTGTCAGCGGCGCCACATCCACCACAGTGCCAATGGCAACCAGATCCAGCCACTGGTTTAGATCAATGGCAGGAATCGGGTGAGCCTGGAGCCAGCCTTCAGCCAACTTGTACGCTAATCCTACACCTGCGAGTTCCTTGAACGGGTAGGGGTCGCACGACTGGTGGGGGTTGATGACGGCATCGGCTTGCGGAAGAGGTTCATCGGGTTGGTGGTGGTCGGTAACGATCACGCGCAGACCAAGCTCTTTTGCCCGCTGCACTTCCTGCAATGATCGAATGCCGCAATCAACGGTGATGAGCAGCTGCGTGCCTTCGGCTGCCAGCATTTCGACGGCATCCAGGTTGAGCCCGTATCCTTCATCAAAACGATTTGGAATGTAGACTCGCGGTTCGTGACCGAGTTGGCTGAAGAATTCAAACAACAGTGAGGACGCGGTAACGCCGTCCGTGTCGTAGTCTCCATAGATTGTGATGTTTTCGCCTGCGTGTAAAGCTTGGTCGATCACTTCAGTTGCTTCACGCATGCCGAGCATCAGGAAGGGATCAGTTGCGGTGGGAGAGTCAGTTCCCAGGTAGGCTTGGGCAGCCTCCGCGGTGGTAATGCCACGATTAAAGAGCAGTTGCCGCAACAAGGGCGGGTAGTCTCTAAGGCTGTGTTTGACGTCGTTTGGGATAAGGGGTGAGATGATCCAACGTTTTTTAGGGTTTTTTTGGTTGGTTGTTGTCATTGGCTAATTGTACCTTGTGTTTTATTGGCATCTTCAAGGAATTGTTACGTCTCAAGTATGCAAAAGTGAATGATCGCGTGGATTTGTTTGAGCCCAATGAGCAGCCTGCAGAGGTTTGCGCAGGAAATATGAGGATAACGCTAAGGAGTAGCGCTTAGGCTCGCAGTAGCAGTCGGCGAGGGGGTTGCAGTTGGCAGAGGCGTCCTGGTTGGTGTTGGCGTTGAAGTTGGGCTGGGTGTGAAGGACGGTGTGCGTGAGGGCGTAGGCGTGATGGTGGGAGTGCTGGTGGGGGGATTACCCAGAACGCGGAAATGACCGCTGGTGATCCACTTTTCCCCTATGAAAAACTGCAGCTGATAGCTGCCCGGCAGCCATTCGTCGGGCGAGAGTTCGAGCAATGCCGCACCATAGCCGCCACTGCCACCTTGCCAGGATCCGCTGTTGTAATGCACGATTTCCCCGTCCCGCACCCACATCTCCGTCCACTGCACACCGGGATCCATCATGTTGTAACTGTATGTGCCATAAATTGTCTCGAGTGGATTTTCAAATTCGATGGCGGGTTCAACAGCTTGTAAATCTTCGTCTACTTCCGTTGAAAACTGGATCAGACTGAAGGCGAAATCGGATTTTTGGGTAACGATCGACTCAAACGCCGTCGCGATCTGTTCGGGGACGAAAGGCGTGCCGGTGACGGAGGGCGTACTGGTAAGCGTGGGAGTGAGGGTGATGGTGGGAGTGAGCGTGATGGTGGGGGTGAGCGTGATGGTGGGCGTCAGGGAGGGGGTGAGAGTGGGCGGAAAGTAGCGGTAGGCGAAGCCTTCGCCCCAACGGAAGTTGGCATAAGCAAACGCGAACAGAAGCAGCACGCCCAGCAGCAAGCGCGCACCAAGCTCGTATTGCTGACGTTTCTTGAAGAAAAACGGCAGCTTTTTGCCGAGAAGGAAGGCACTGCGCGCACGAAAAGCCAGCCAAATGGCTGCGATGGCTGCCATGATGCTGATCACGATGATCGTGGAACGGATATCAACGTTCATTTTTTGGATTATAGCAGGGATTGATTATCTGAAGAACTTTGATGGTTACCCAGATCCCTCATCCAGTCTGCAGGCACCTTTACTGCGGGGAAAAGCTGTTACGAAGCGTTTCAATTGGATTAGAAACTGAGGTAATATCCTGCTAACAATAATCGCCATTCTTGAATAAAGAAAGGCAGTAAGGAATTGGGATGGAAGACGTAATAGAGACCTACATCGTCAAAGCACCGTTGGAAGTTCAGCATATCTTACGCTGGGTCAGGCAACTTGTGCTTGAGATCGATCCGGAGCTGACTCAAACCCTCAGCTACCAGATGCCAACCTTCAAGAAGCACGGTAAGGCGGTTTTTCATTTTGCTGCTCAGAAGAATCACCTGGGCGTCTATCCAACCCCATCTGCTATAGAGCATTTCGCGGAGAGATTGGAGGGCTATAAGACCAGTAAGGGCGCAATTCAAATCCCTTGGTCCTTTCCCTTGGACGAAGAGCTTATTCAGGATATGGTGCGCTTCAATCTGGAGCAGTTGGAAAGTGGTTAATCCTTGAAAATACAAGATGCAATCCTTGAAAAAACGGGATTGGCGGCGGCAAAACAGAAAGCGACTAGCGAGTCATGTTTATTGGTTAGCTAATTCCCCTCTATACTGCTCGGCAAAGAGGGCGGGAGTTCCGCCTGTGTGCCAGAAGAGGACCTTCTCATCGGGTTTGAAAAATCCCTGGCGGATGAGGTCAATCAACCCGGCTGCAGCCCGACCGGTGTAGACCGGGTCGAGCAGGATGGCTTCATGGCGGGCAAAGAGCAGAATGGCTTCCTTTTCCGCTGGGGTCATCACGCCGTAACCAGCGGAGCAATAATCATCATTTACAAGGATTTCTTCAGGATGAACGCGGGTTTCCAATTGCAGTAAAGCTGCGCCAGCATTGGCGATCTCAGCAATGGTTTCGCAGAACTCTTGCGCAGGCTTATCGACGCTGATGCCCAGGATCTTTGCCTGGCTGCCAGTTTCGCGCGCGCCGAGCAGCATGCCTGCCTGTGTGCCGCCTGATGAGGTGGCGAAAACGATCCAATCCGGGTTGAGACCTTGCTCGTGCAACTCTTTCATAGCCTGGCGGTAGCCCATGGCGCCGATCGCATTCGAGCCGCCGTAGGGGATGAGGTAAGGCTGGCGGTTTTCTGCCTCTGCCTTTTTTGTGATTTCTGCCAGGGCTTGGTCGCGTTGGTCCCTTGGTACATAGATTATCTCAGCACCGCTGAGCAGATCCAGAAACAAGTTGCCCTGTGGTAGTCGGGGCTTTTCACCTGCCAGCACCAAGATGCAGCCTAGTCCCAACCTGGCTGCTGCTGCGGCCACCTGGCGGCAGTGGTTGGACTGCACCGCGCCAGTGCTGATGAGGGTTTGACAGCCTTTTGCGAGGGCATCAGCTGCGAGGTATTCCAGTTTGCGGGTCTTGTTGCCGCCGAAGCCGAGCCCTGTCAGGTCATCGCGTTTAATGAAAAGCTGTGGACCACCCAGCATCTTTGAGAGGTGGGGCAGTGCCTCAATCGGGGTGGGGAGTTGGGCAAGCTGAATTCGATTAACCATTCAGGCTCCTTTTGTTAGCCTTCAGACCACGCTGGCGCAGCAAGTTGAGCAGTTTCGGCAGGGTTTCGGTATAACGGCGGTAGAGCCAGGGTCGCGTGGTGTAATCCCAGGCGCCCAGGGTACGGGTGATGATCCCGTTGAAACCTTCCTTGAACCGGTAGACTCCCCACATCGAGTCACTCTCATCAAAGACTTCCGGCGCGCCCCACATGTCGTAGGTGTGGCAGCCCAGTTCCTTAGCCAAGCGCATGGCTTCCCACTGCAGCAGATAATTGGGCATCAAATCCCGGGAGCTCTCCGTGGACATACCAAACATGTAGCGGGCGGTTTCATTGAAGTGGAAGAGGATCAGCGCAGCAATCGGCTGGCTTTCGACTTCGGCAATCAGTAATTTTGCCATATCCGCTTCAATAAATTCACGCCAGGTGTTGAGGTAGTAAGCCTCATGGCGGATCACAAATCCGTCCCGCACAGCCGTTTCAGCATACATTTTGTAGAGCATAGGCAGTTCGGAGAGCTCACCCTGCCGTACTTGCACACCTTTACGGGATGCCAGGCGGATGTTGTAGCGTGTTTTCTGCTTCATCGCAGCCAGCAACTCTGCTTCGCTTTTGCTCAAATCAAGTAATACACTATTACGAAACTGGATCTGGTCCTGGGAGTATTGCCAGCCGCGCCGCATCAGTTCTGCCTGCAGCGCGAGACCCTGCGGATTGGAGACTTCACTTTCTGTACCCGGGATGCCAGTGCCCAGCAACACGTCGGGATCAATCTTGATGAAGATCGCTTTTTGCCTGCGGCAGATGTCCTGCAAAGCATCAAGCGTACGGGAAACAGAAGCCTGGTCATTCCAACGACAAACGGGTCCTTTTGGAGCATAGAGCACGCTGAATTTCAATCCAGCCAAAGACATCCGCCGGCGCAGGATCAAGGCCAACCCTTCAGGAGCTTGTGGATCGCTGCCTTCTCGGAAGAACAAGGGACTCCAGCCGTTTTGTTTTTTGGCTTCGGCCCATTGCGATGTTTGAAGGATATGTGCGTCGGGGAACTGCAGCAGGAGTTGATTCCACTTGGGAATTTGGTCTTCTTCCAGCCTGATCATGCTCATTCCGCCATCCTTCCCGCCCGGACCTTTTGGTAAGCGCGGTATAAAAGCGGTTTGTAAACCCGAACGTAAGCTGGTACGGTGCGTACCACCTCTCCGCCAAAACCGCGTTTGAATCGGTACACTCCCCAAAGTCCGTCATTGCGCTGCATGAACTGCTCTTCAAGTTCCTCGCTGGTGGCATCCGGGATGCCCCACAGGTCGTAAACACTTGCACCGTGGGTCTTTGACCAGCGCATGGCCTCCCACTGGAGCAGGTAAGTGGGCATCAGGTTGCGGCTGTTGTCATCGGACGCGCCGTAAAAATACCAGGAACGCTCGCCTGAGAGAAAGAGCATCAGATATGCCAGGGGTTTGTCTTCGTGAAACGCGCCAAGCAAAACGCAGGCTCCGCTTGGCGAGAAGATGTCAAAAGCCTTCTGGTAATAGGAAATGTCATGTACGGCGAAACCGTCGCGCGTGCCAGTGGTCTGCATCAGCTGGTAAAAGCCCTGGATGTCATCTGTTTCCCTTACGACTACGCCCTTTTTCTCAGCCAGGCGGATGTTGTAGCGCGTCTTTTGTTTCATGCGTGCCAACAACTCATCCTCATCAGCCGTGAGGTCCACCAGGATGGTGCTACGGGGTTGGATGGTGTGGGCTTCCACCGTGAAGCCCTGCAGCTGTTCTGCAAGTTCTGCAGTAAGATCGGCCTCTGCCAGGTCAGGTTCTACCTGCAGGAATACAGCCCGACGCCGCTTGCAGGCTGCATCGATTTGCTCCCAAAGGGATGCCCAATCCTGCCCTACAGGTCCTTTTGGCAGGTAGGCAAGGCTCAAGCCCAGCGGCAACCGGCGAAAGAGCACCTGTGCGTGGGCGCCAGGACTGCGAAAAACCTCGGGCTCCCAGCCGAACCTGGCCTTCAACTGCCCCCAGAGGGGACTCTGAAGCAGATGTAGCGTATGGGAAGGTGGTTGGTTGGTATCGTTCATGAATTAGCGCCCTTTGAACCCCAAAACGGAGCCAACGGTGCGCAAGAGGATATTGAGGTCCATCCAGATCGATGCATGTTCGATGTAATAAAGATCGTACTGCAATTTGGTAGCGGTTTCTTTAATGGTCTCAGCGTAGGGTTGATGAATCTGAGCCCATCCTGTGATACCTGGTTTGACAAGCATGCGAGCCCGGTAGAAAGGAACTTCTTTCTGGAAAACCTGGACCAACTCAACACGCTCAGACCGGGGTCCCACAAAGCTCATTTCCCCACGCAAAACGTTGATGATTTGAGGAAGCTCATCCAGATGCGATTTCCGCAGAAATCTGCCAATTCGGGTGATGCGAGGATCGTTGGTTGTGGTAACAAGCGCCTCTTTTTCCATGTCTGATCTGGATTTCATTGTTCGAAGTTTATAAATAGTGTAAGGTTTTCCTCCTCTTCCCAGTCGTATTTGTGTAAAGATGACCGGGCTGCCAGAATCAAGAAGGATAATGGGTGCGAGCAATGGGGAGAGGATTGCCAGAACAACCAGGCCAAGCAGCCCCAAAAGCAAGTCCACCAGCCGCTTTGCAATACGGTAAAAGCCGCTAGTGGGAGCACGGTCAAGGAAGGCGCGAACGACCCAGTCTGATTCCAGCAAGTCGATGGGTACCCGTCCAGAGAGGCTTTCGTAAGTCTCTGTCATGGTAGTCAGGTTGACCCCATCTTCCTGGGCGGTCAGGATACTTTGAAACATTCCGTGATTCATTTCATTGGAAATCGCCAGGATCAAATCAGTAATCCCCTGATTTGTGATCACCTCAGCCATATTTTCGTGGTTTCCCAGAATCGGGAACCCCTGGATATTTGTGCCAAGTTTGGCGGGGTCATCATCGATCAATCCTATTAATTTGAAGGGGGGTGGATCAAGCTCGGAGATTACACCAACCAAGGCTGTACCGGCTTTGCCAGCACCGACGATGACGACACGTTGCTGCCTTGAAACGGAGGTAAAGGTGCGGATATAGATCAAGCGCCAAAACAACGTGAGCAAAGTTGCGGCAATGATAAAGACTGCAACGCCAAGACGGGGTAAAGAATTTGGCTCGACTGCAAAGTAAATCACCAGGTAGACGATAGTTGATGCCAGAAAGACCAGTCCTATACCGCGCAGAGTCTGACGCAAATTGGCAGATTTGCGCGAATCATAGGTGTCCACCATCAGGATGACCCACATGATGGGCAAAAGGTAAAACCATGCCGGGGCACGGTATTTAAGAAATTCTATCGAAAAACGATACCAACTATCGCCGGAAGCCCAGACATAGAGAGCGATCAGCAGAGCTAATGAAGCTGCTATGAAATCCCCTAATACTAAGAGAAAGCGTTGCTCCGAGAGCTTGAGCCGTAACTTCATGTTGTGGGTTCCAGTATTTTTGTTTGTCATATCTTCTTTTTGGCATTGAAAGCGCCGGCGATAAAGCCGGAGCCCCAGGAAAAATGCATGGTAAAAATCGCGAGTGGTATGCCGATTAGCATGAGTATATCTCTTTTCTTGTTAGCCATGTGAATGCCAACAGCGAGGAGGATCAGAAGATATAATCCCAAAACAGCGGCAAAGAGATACAAGGAAGGCTTCCAAAAAATCCCAACCAGCAGCGTGACTAAGAGACCCAAAACAAACGCCGGCGGCAGAGCCTGGCGCCAGCGCAAGGTCTCCGGGTAGCGTTTTAGCATTTGCACCTTCCAGTAACCGTATCCATAGTATTGTTTGGTGAGCGCGATCAGGTCGGAACGGGCGAAGTAAGTGCAGCGGATCTTAGGATCGAGCCAGATCTTGCCACCGGATTGCAGGATACGTGTGTTGAGCTCGTAGTCTTCGTTGGCCAGCAGAGTCTCGTCGAAGAGCCCGATTTGGTCAAATAAATCCCTTTTATAAGAACCATAGGGGACCGTATCCACGAAGGCTGCTTTATCGGTGAAGCGGTAATGGGCATCGCCAACTGCCAGTGGGTTGCCAGCTGCCGCGGCGATGGAACGCGCGATCCAGGAATCCTTTCCAGGTTGAATGTTCCACACACCTCCGACGTTTTGGGCAACATTTCTCTCGTGGGCATCCACGCAGAGAGCAACGTAATCCGGATTGGGGATGGAATGTGCATCCATTCGCACGATCACATCCCCCCTTGAAGCCTTAATTGCGGCGTTCAAACCGGCTGGTATGACGCGCTGAGAATTATCTACCACCAGCACGTCAAGATCGGGATGGGTGGTTTTGAAGTCCGCAATTTTTTCGCGGGTTCGATCTTCCGAGAAGCCATCCGCGATCACCACCTGCATTCTTTCACGCGGGTAGGTTTGGCCGTAGATTGCATCCAAAACAAGGTGGATGGTTTTCTCTTCATTCCGGCAGGGAATGATCACAGAAACGCTTGGGGGCATATTTATTCTATGTACCTGGTTCTGTTCTACTGGCAATCGCAGTCGCTTGTGTGCTGATGCGGCAAAACCGCGATCGCTTCAATCTCCACGATACCGCCCTTTGGCAGGGCAGCCACCTGGATGGCTGAGCGGGCTGGAAAATCCGAGGTGAAGAATTCAGCATAAATGGCATTCATTTCGGCAAACTGTGCTATATCGGTCAGAAAAACGGTTGTCTTGACCACTTGTTCAAGGCTGGAGCCGGCACTTGTCAGAACAGATTTAAGATTGGTAAGAGCAGTACGTGTTTGGGCTTGAATCCCGCCTTCCACGATCGCGCCGGTGGCGGGGTCAATTCCGAGCTGACCGCTGACGAAAACAAGGTTATCGGTAGTTATCGCTACCGAATAGGGTCCGATAGCCTTGGGGGCATCTGAGCAAGTAACGACTTCCCGTTTGCTGCAACAACTCATAATTACCTCTTTCCTGGATGTAGTGTGGGTATTATAACATTTAGAAGATCTGCAAGCCCTTAGGTCGGCTCTTTGAGCTATTTAAAAACAGCTCTTCCTGGCAGCTCCTTATGCCTGCCAGTCTCCAATACCTTTCCAACAGTGATCAAGATGCTCAGCCAGGACGTCCTTGAGTTTGTATTTGACAGTCTGTCGTACTGCAAACATCAGAGGCACTCCGCCGATTTGGTTCAGTTTTCGGCCGATCTGTTTGGCATCCCGATGATGGCATTGGATATCAAACGGTCCCCCAGGAGTAAGAGAAATAAAGTCATCCAGACGGCCAATTTTAACCAACTCTTCAACTATCTTTTTGACCTCAGCCTTAGTTTGTGGGTCAAGGGCGCGGATCTCAGGTTCTCCAAAAATTCGATTAAAAAGACTCATAATGACTCCTTCCTGTTTAATGATTATACGGGATTCCAGAAAATTAGACCGGAGTGCACCTCCGGTCTTTTCCCTAGTAGTGAATGATAGTTTCGCGGACCTTGCCCCACTTGAGGGCGTCGGCAATACCCTGCTCGATCGGAAGTTCCGCCTTCCACCCGAGCAATCGGGCTGCCTTGTCGGCGTTGGCGTAGGCGCCGGCCACATCGCCCGGGCGGGGAGGCTGCAGCGTAACTGGCAACTTCTGCCCGTAAACATCCTCGAATGCCACCACAAACTCTTTGACAGTCACGCCTTGACCTGTGCCAAGATTGATGACGGTATAGGGGGCGTCTTCCTCGCGACCCTGCTCGATGACACTGTCAAAACGCTCCACTGCCCTGACGTGAGCCTGGGCGAGATCCCAGACATGGATGTAATCCCGGATTCCAGAACCGTCGCGTGTAGGCCAGTCGACCCCTGTCAGGTTGAAGACCGGTTCGCGTCCGAGGGCGACTTCCACCAGCTTGCCAATCAAATGGCTGGGGTAGTGGATGTGCAGCCCCGTGCGCATTTTTGGATCAGCCCCAATGGGGTTGAAGTAGCGCAGGGCAATTGCGTTCATACCATAAGCGCTGCAAAAGTCCTTGAGGACCATTTCCATCATGTACTTGGTGCGGGAGTAAGGGCTGAGAGGGCGCAGAGGGGATTCCTCGGTGACCATGAATCCCGGGACAACGTCATAGACCGCGGCTGAGGAACTGAAGACAACGCGCTTTCGCCCCAATTCAGCCAGGAGTTTGAAGAACTCCATCGACTTAACGACGTTCTCTTTGTAGTATTCGTAAGGTTTTTCGACTGATTCCGGCACCACGATCAACGCGGCACAGTGGATGGTTGCCTCGATGTCCGGATGATCGCTGAAAATCTTGCGAACCATCGCTCGATCAGCGATGTCAGCTTCATAGAAAATGCGGTCTTTGGTGAATTCCCTGCGACCTGTTACCAGTGAGTCCAACAAAATCGGTGTATGGCCGCCGTCGAGCAATGCCGAAGCGATCGTACTGCCTATATAGCCTGCTCCCCCGGAAATCAACACTTTCATACTAACTCCTTAGTCCAACTCTTAATCTTTGCTATAAGTCATCGGCTTCGAAGCGGTAACTTCCCTGACGCTAAGAAGAAGGACAAAACCAATCAGCAAGAATGCTATTATAGACCCGATTCCCCAGTATTGACCGGCCTTTTCTGCAGCCAGCTCAGCCATACCCTGGTTGATGTAGTAATTATTCATGCGATAGGAAAGCGTGCCAAACACCAATGGGCCGATAAATGTTGAAGTACGTCCTGCCACTGAGAGAAAACCGTAAAACTCGGTGGTTTTGCCTGCAGGTGCCAGTTGGCTGACCATTGTGCGGCTGACTGCCTGCGCGCCGGAAAGTGAGAAACCCGCAAAGGCACCAACGATGAAAAAGCCAATGGTAGATTTCACGAAGAAGAGCGCGACCAGTGAGGCAACCAGGATTATCAGCGAGAACAGGATTGCCCGTTTGCTGGATTTTTCATCCGAAAGTCTTCCGAAGGTAAGGGCTCCCAATGCGCCAGTTATGTGGATGATGATCACGAAGATGATCAACTGCACCTGACCGAGACCGAAAAGCGTGGCGCCAATGATGGCGGCGAAGTCCATCAGCATCATGATGCCGTCGTTGTAAATCAAAAAGGCGACCATATAGCGCAGGAAAACTTTGTAATGACGGATATCCCTGAACGTTTCGCCAAGATGCTTGAAAGAAACTGACAGCAAGGTTTCACCATTCGGGATCGGGAGAACCGCGCTGGTTTCGCGCACGCGGAAGTACATTGGCAGGGATGAGAGGGCATAAATGATGGCGGTGATCAGAAAGGTGTAAGGAATAAAATCGTTGCCGATCAGCTGCATAGGGACCACTGCAATCAGCAGAGTGGCAACACCGCCAAGCATACCGATTGCCCAACCTTTGCCGCTGATGTAACCGATCGTCTCGGGAGTGGAAACGTCCACCAACAGAGCGTCATAAAAGACCTGGGCTCCGCGATAGCCAATTTCCGCCATGACGAAGAATACCATGCCCATGACCACATCACCTTTGCCGACAAAGAAGAGCAACGCAGTGAAAATCACTGAAATCCCTGTAAATATGAACAGGAAGAGCTTCTTGGAACGGGAAGAATCGGCGATGGCTCCGAGGATGGGGGAGATGACCGCAACCAGGATGGCGGCAATTCCGACGGAGATGCCCCACAGGCGCGTGCCTTCTGCCCCACCAACCACGACGTTCTTGAAATAGGCAGAGAAAACAGCAAGCAGGATGACAGCAGCGTAAGCGGAGTTGCCAAAGTCATAAAAATACCAGGCGTGGCGCGCATCGCGGGCTGTCTTGGTTTGGTCCAACAGGTTCTTGGGCGAGTTTTCCATTAGTAGCACCTTTTTTGTTATTTAGTTGTAAAACGATTTATTGTATCAAACCTGACGGAAAAGGGGAAAAATCCCGGGCAAAAAAACAGCTCCCCAACCAGGGGAGCTGTTGTCTGAATTTTTTAAAGCTTAGTCTTCCAAGCTTGCCAGGCGAGCCTGGTTCTTTTTGTATGTGACCGATTTCATCACCTCCGCGGCGATGGACGGGATCAGGACCAGCGGCAAGATCTCCGCCCAATCGATCCAGCGCAAAGCAGTGGTATCGAACACTTTCTGCAGGAACGGTACATAAATAACCATCAATACCAATACGACCGATACCAGAACAGCAATATTCATATTTTTGTTGGTAAAGATACCGATCTTGGTCAGAGGGAAGTATTCTGAGCGGGCAGTGAATGCGCGGAAGAGCTCTGAGAGCGAAAGGGTTACAAACGCAAAAGTCTCTGAAAGAATGCGAGCTTCCACAGGCGCGCCCTTCATGGCGCCGCCGCCAAGCAAGAATGCGCCAAGAGTCGCAGCTGTGATGGCGATGGTCTGAACGATGATGCCCTTCAACATGAACTTGTTGATGATCGGTTCATCAGAAGGTCGGGGTGGATGCTGCATGATGTCCGGATCGCCCTTTTCGGTGCCGAGTGCCAGCGCGGGCGCGCCGTCCGTGACCAGGTTGAGCCACAAGAGCTGAATGGGCGCCAATGGTGTGTTCCATCCGAGAACAGTCGCCAGGAAGATGATCATGATCTCGGCGATGTTGCAGGAAACCAGGTAGTAGACGAATTTGCGAATGTTGCTGTAGATAATGCGACCTTGCTCCACAGCAGAGACGATCGAGGCGTAGTTGTCATCCGTGAGCACCATGTCGGCTGTTTCTTTGGCAACATCGGTGCCGGTGATGCCCATAGCAACGCCGATATCAGCGCGTTTGATGGCTGGGGCGTCATTAACGCCGTCACCAGTCATCGCAACCACTTCGCCGTTATCGCGCAGGGCATCCACAATCTTCATCTTATGCTCGGGGCTGACCCGCGCGTAAACATCGGTGATCTTAACGATCTCACGCATTTCTTCATCAGTGGCGTGTTCAACATCCGCGCCAGTCAGCACCTGGTGCCCCTTCCGCAGCAAGCCGATATCTTCAGCGATGGCTTTAGCTGTGTTCGGGTAGTCACCCGTAATCATGACTGAGCGGATACCGGCAGTCTGGGCTTCCTTGAGGGCAGGCTTGACTTCGGGGCGTGAGGGGTCGATCATGCCAATCAGACCAACGAAGATCAGATCCTGTTCGAGCGCTTCCGCGGTGATTTCGTTGGGCATTTCCGGCACAGGGCGATAAGCCACACCGAGCACGCGCAGAGCCTTTCCGGTCATCAGATCGTTGGCATCCAGGATTTCCTGGCGCATTTCCGGGGTGAGAGGAACCGGTGTGTTGTCCATTCCGGAGCGATAGCTGCAGAGGTTGAGCACCACATCCGGCGCACCCTTGACGGCAATTGTGTACCAATTGGTTTTTTCATTGGTCACATACGGGGATATATCTCCGTGACCAGGATTGACGATATTGTGGATGGTGACCATGCGTTTGCGGGCAGAGTCGAAGGGAATTTCCTGTTTGCGGGGATAATTCTGATTGACCACATTCGCGGCAGCGCCAGCTTTTAGGGCAGCGACAAGGATGGAACCTTCGGTAGGGTCGCCAACCATGCGGTAGGTGGTCTTGCCTTCGCTTTCGCCCACAGGCTCAAGCTGAGCGTCGTTGTTGATGGTGCCGACCCACAGCGTGGTTCTGGCTGCTGGGAATTGCTTGAGGTCAGAGATAATCTCGCCATTAACGGAAAACTCGCCAACTGGTTCGTAGCCGGTGCCGCTGATGTCCACAAACTGACCATCCACCCAAAGCTTGGTGACGGTCATCTGGTTTTGGGTGAGGGTGCCGGTCTTATCGGTGCAGATGGTAGTGACGGAACCGAGGGTTTCAACGGATGCCAGCCTGCGGATCAGCGCGTGGCGGTTGACCATTTCGCGCATACCACCAGCCAGGCTGATGGTGACCACGGCGGGCAAGCCTTCGGGCACGGCAGCGATTGCCAGGGAGACAGCCACCATGAAGAGGGCAACGATCTCATCCCAGAAGGCTTTCGAGCTCAAGTCGAACTGGCCGGCCATTGCGAGGCGGACAACACCGATCACAAAAACCAGTACACACACGACCATGGCGGCAATGCCAAGGGTTTTGCCAAGCTGTTCAAGGCGTTTCTGCAGGGGAGTCTGCTCTTCTTCCACCGATTGGAGCATGGTGGCGATCAGACCGAGCTGGGTATGCATGCCGGTGGCAATGACCACACCCTTGCCGCGTCCGTAAGTAACGGTGGTGCCCAGGAAAGCCGTGTTTTCGCGGTCTCCCAGGGGGATATCGGCCTGCAGGTTGGATTCAGCATCTTTCTTGGCTGGCACGGACTCTCCGGTGAGGGAGGCTTCATCGATGCTGAGGTTGACCGCTTCCATCAGGCGCACATCCGCAGGGATAAAGTTACCCGCTTCGATGAAAACGATGTCCCCGGGAACGAGATCGCGCGCCGGCACCAACTGGCGGTGACCATCGCGCAGCACCTGGGCCTCCGGAGCCGCCATCTTCTTGAGGGCGGCAAGTGAAGCTTCAGCGCGGGATTCCTGTACAACACCCATGATGGCGTTGAGGACAACGATGAGCATGATCGCTCCCGCTTCCACCCAGTCCCCCAGGATTGCAGAAATGACAGCTGCGCCGATCAGGAGCCAGATCACAAAACTATTGATCTGTTCCCAGAGCTTCTGCCAGATAGTACGTCCAGCTTTCTCGACGAGTTCATTGTGGCCGTATTCTTCCAAGCGCTCGGCAGCTTCCGCAGAACTGAGGCCTGTCTCGAGAGGAACATCGAGATTCTCTAAAACCTCATCAGGCTCAAGCGCGTGCCAGGATAATTTTAAAATGTCTTTGGTCATACCTACTCCATAGGATTTAAATTTTTCTGTATAAAATTTTACGTCAGCCCTCTATTATATTCTAAAAATCGACGCTACCAGGAAGGCGGGATGAATCCCGAGTAATCACATGGCGTCAGCCATAACGTGTGTTAAAATCCAAACATGTCTTGGAATCTCCTCGGTCACGAAACAGCCATCCAATTCCTGCAAATTCACTCACAACCTGAGAAAATTCGTCACGCCTATTTAATTACCGGCGCGGAAGGTGTGGGGCGTGAAACGTTGGCACTGGCTTTCGTCAAAGCGCTGAATTGCCTCAATCCGCCATCAAAGGGCGGTTTTTGCGGGCAATGTCATCCATGCCGCCAGATTGAAGCGCAGGCTTTCCCTGACCTGGCAATTTTGCGCGTAGCTGAGGGATCCAGGGAGCTCAAGATTGAGCAGGTGCGGGCGATGCAGCAAACCCTGTCGCTTGCGCCATATCAATCCAAATATCGCGTCGTCCTCATCCCGGACTTTCAACGGGCGACGACGGGAGCTTCGAATGCCTTGCTAAAATCACTGGAGGAACCTCCATCCCGCGCGATCCTCATCCTGACGGCTGACGCGCGTGAAAGTTTGCTCGAGACGATTGCTTCCCGCTGCGAGGTTGTGCGGCTGCGTCCGATGCCCATCAGCGACCTGGCGAAGGAACTGCAAGCGGCGCATGGATTGAACGAAGAAGAAGCCCGCAAGCTTTCACAACTGGCGGGCGGGCGCGTGGGCACGGCGTTGAACTATTTGCGAGATGATGATTTGCTCGAAAAGTATAATAACGCGCTTGATCAGCTTGAAGAAATATTGGCAATGAACCTGCGCGGCAGGCTCAAATATGTTGAAAAGCTGCAGCGGACAAAGGGGCAGGCACGGGAAAGCTATAACTTTTTGATTGCAACCTGGCTGACGTTCTGGCGCGATGTGCTGATCTGCAGCGAGGCTAGCGATGTACCCCTCGTCAACCTGGAGAAAGAAGAACTAATCCAGAAAACTGCTACTGGCTTGAGCTTGCAGCGCGTGGCGGGTATTCTGAAGAACCATGAAGAAGCGCTAACCATGTTGGACCAATATGTCAATCCGCGCCTGATCCTTGAGAACCTGCTGCTTAATTTACCCCGTCTGGAGTCCTGACCTTGAACGACGAACCGAGTTTGAAATCTGAGGATTCTCAGCTTGCAAAAGCACCACAAACAGAGCCGCCGGTGGAACAGCCTGCGCAGCAGGCATCCACACCTCTAAAGAAAAGACTGATTGAGCTGATGCTGGTAAGCCTCAAAATTGGCACTACCAGTTTCGGCGCTCCCACCGCACACATCGCCATGATGGAAGATGAGTACGTGCGCAAGCGCAAGTGGGTCACGCCTGAGCACTTTTTGGATTTACTGGCTGCTGCCAATCTCATCCCTGGTCCAAATGCCAGTGAGACCTGCTATCACGTAGGGTACGTTCATGCGGGCTATCCAGGGCTGTTGGTGGCAGGCTTCAGTTTTATCCTGCCCGCATTTATTGCCAGCATGGTTCTTTCGTGGGTGTACGTGCGGTTTGGCAGCCTGCCTGAGCTTGAGGGCTTGTTCTATTTCTTAAACCCGCTTGTGCTTGGAATTGTACTGGTTACCACCTGGCGGATCGGCAAGAGCTCCCTGGTGGGTTGGGAGCAGTTCGTACTCTTTGGGCTGGCTCTGGCTGGCAAGCTGGTGGATATAAACGAGGTCCTGATCATGCTTGGCTGCGGGGCCTTGGCGGTGCTGCTGCACTACGGCATCAAGCGCCAGCCTAAAGCCCCCGGTAACCTGCTCTTTTCTTTTGTGCCTCTGCCCTTGATTGGTGTCGCACTAAAAATGTTGTTTGAAACTGTCAGCGAACGCGCCTGGCATATCTTCTGGTATTTTCTGCGCACTGGCTCAGTGCTTTTCGGCTCTTCGCTGGTCTTGTTCGCCTTGATCGAAGATGATGTGGTCAACCGCTTTGGCTGGCTTACCACGCAACAGCTCACTGACGCCATAGCTGTGGGGCAGATCACCCCCGGACCCGTCCTTTCCTCGAGTACCTTTGTGGGCTTCCTTTCTGGTGGTTTTTGGGGAGGGGTGGCTTCCACCGTGGGCGTGTTCTTGCCTTCGTTCATCATCGTGGCAATCACCGCACCCTTGGTGAAAAAAATGCGTGAAAACGCTATCACCAGCGCCTTCCTGAAGGGCGTGAACGCGGCAGTCGTGGCGCTGATCCTGATGGTTTGCGTTGACCTGGCACGTAACGCCCTGGTGGACGTCTGGACCGCCCTGATCCTCTTGGCAGGGTTTCTCGCCATGCTCCTACTGAAAGCCCAGCCTTATGTTTTGGTTCTGGCGGGTCTGGCGATGGGCTTGATAAGGGCACTGATCTAATTTGCCGGCAACAATCCCGGATTTGGTACAATCATCTGTCTATGAGTGACTTACTCGATCTTCTCAATCCGCAACAACAACAAGCTGTGGCTGCGACGGCGGGACCGACCCTCGTTTTGGCGGGACCTGGCTCCGGCAAAACACGCGTGCTCACCTACCGCATCGCCTATTTGATTGGCGCTCTCAATGTGCCAGCCTACCGCATCCTGGCGGTGACGTTTACCAACAAAGCTGCCCGGCAGATGGAAGATCGCGTGCAGAAGTTGATCGGTGACCAGGCAAATGGCTTGTGGCTGGGTACCTTCCATGCTGTCTGCGGCAGGATCCTGCGGCGTGAAGCCGACCTGCTGCCCGTGAACCAGAATTTTGTGATCTTTGACGCCGACGATCAGCTTGCCCTGATGAAAGAGATCGTGCGTGAGAGCAATCTCGACGAAAAACTTTACCGCCCGGCATCCCTGTTGGATGCCATCTCGCGCGCCAAGAACGATCTGATCGACGCCGATAACTACCCGGTCAAGAACTTCCGCGACGAACAGGTCCGGCGGTTTTTCATCCAATATCAGCAGCGCCTGGTCAAAAACAACGCCATGGATTTCGACGATATGCTGGTCTACACCAACCGCATCCTCGAGGATTATCCGGTCGTGAGGGAAACCTACGGACACAAGTTCGAACACATCCTGGTGGATGAATTCCAGGATACAAACCTCGCGCAGTATGCCATTTTGCGTCGGCTGGCGCAGAAGCATCGCAACCTCTACGTCGTGGGTGATGAAGACCAGAGCATCTATCGCTGGCGAGGCGCGGATTACCGCAACATTTTACGCTTCCAACAGGACTTCAAGGACGCCAAAACCATCCTGCTCGAGCAAAACTACCGCTCCACCCAAACAATCCTGGATGGCGCCATGGCAGTCATCGATCACAACCGCAACCGGACTGCCAAGAAATTGTTCACAGACGCGAAGAAGGGCGAGAAGATCAACCTCCTGATTGCCCAGGACGACCGCGAAGAAGCGGAAATTGTCGTCAGCGCGATTGAAAAAGCTATCACCCACCAGAAAATCAGCCCAGGCGCATTCGCGATCATGTACCGCACCAACGCCCAATCCCGCCTGCTGGAAGAAGCCTTCCGACGGGTTGGCTTGAGCTATCGCCTGGTGGGGGCGCAGCGCTTCTATGGACGGCGCGAGGTAAAGGACATCATCGCCTTCATGCGCCTGATTTACAACCCGCTGGATGAAATCAGCCTGCGCAGAGTGATCAACCTACCCCCGCGGGGCATAGGTGATAAGACAATCGAGAAAATAGTGGCGCTTGCCGCCCATGAGAACCTGGGCGCGGGTGAGGTCCTGATCGGTTTGGCGCAGGGCAATCCGGCGTGGCAGGAAGCGCTCGGCAGGGAAGCAACCCGCCTGGCAAGCTTCGGGCGGATGTTAAACTCTTGGCGCGACTGCGCGGAGAAGAACCAGATCACGGTCCTGTTCGACCGCATCCTGGAGGATATCGGTTACCAGGCACATATCCAGGACCAAAGCGAAGAAGGGCTGGATCGTTGGGAAAACGTGATGGAGCTGCGCGCCGTTGTGCTCGAGTATGAAGAGCAGGGCTTGCAGACCTTTTTGGAATCCATGGCGCTGGTGGCAGACCAGGACACCCTGCCCGAAAACGTCGACGCGCCTACCATGCTGACGCTGCATGCCGCCAAAGGATTGGAGTTCGACCAGGTATTCATCACTGGGCTGGATGAGATGCTCCTGCCGCACAGCCGCTCGCGTGATGATGAGGAAGACCTGGCAGAGGAACGCCGCCTGCTCTACGTGGGCATCACGCGTGCCCGTAAACGCCTGACCCTCACGCGCGCCCGCCGGCGCCGCAGTCCCTATGGCAGTTACGAAGAGACCATCCCTTGCCGTTTTTTGGATGACATCCCCTCTGAGCTCTTGCAGGGCAGCCCGCGCGATTTGCCCGGTCGCTTCAGTGAGAGACGGGAAAGCGGATATTCCCGCTGGGAAACGCCTTCCTGGATGCGCAGCGCGCCGCCTTTGAAAGAAGCGCCTGTCACGCGCTACAAGACGGGCATGCAGGTGAAACATGCCACCTACGGCCGCGGCGTGGTCAAGACCAGCAAGCTGGAACACGGCGATGAAACGGTGGAAGTGTACTTCGAGGGCTTTGGTTTGAAAGCGCTGGTAGCTTCGCTGGCGAAACTCGAGATTTTGTAATTTTCAAAGGGTGGAATGACCTTCTCATGATTGTGCCGGTCTCCCGACCGAGCACACGCATTTGACCGAAGGTCTCCGATACTCCCGTTACAAGTCCGGCTTTGAAAATTCAAAACCGCTATAATGGACGAAGGAGGACGATGTTATGGAGACAATTTACACTTGGTACGGGCACGCGACACATGGCTTGAAGGTAGGCGAGAGCCGTTTGGTAATCGATCCTTACTTCAGTGGTAATCCTGCTGCCACGCTCAAACCGGAAGAGGTCAGCGCTGACTACATCCTCATCACGCATGGTCACGGCGATCACGTTGGCGACACCCTATCGATTGCCAAGAGAACCGATGCCCTCTGCATCAGCAACGCCGAAATCAGCACTTGGCTGCGCAACAAGGGCGTCAAAACCCACGCCCAACACATTGGAGGTGGGTATCACTACCCCTTCGGTTACCTCAAACTGACTCCTGCGCTGCACGGTTCCTCCCTGCCGGATGGCAGCTATGGCGGTAACCCGGCCGGCTTCCTGTTGACCACGCCCGATGAAAAGAAAATCTATATCGCTGGCGACACTGGCTTGTTTGGCGACATGCAACTGATCGGCGACGAAGGCCTTGACCTGGCTGTGATCCCGATTGGCGATAACTACACCATGGGTCCGGAAGACGCGCTCAGAGCCGTCAAACTGTTGCGTCCCAAGCGCGTGGTGCCTGTGCACTACAACACCTGGGAGCTGATCGCGCAGGATCCGCAAGCCTGGAAGACCCGCGTTGAAGCTGAGGCTGACACAAAGGTGGTTATATTAAAACCGGGCGAGAGCCTGAGTCTGTGAGAGAAAAATGTTCAAAAAGATAGACCCTGAATTAAAGAAACGCCTGCCACCGGGGCAGCACCTAACGGATCGTTTCCCCGTCCTGCATTACGGTCCTGTGCCAAAGCTGAACCTGGAAAACTGGACTTTCAGAGTATGGGGCGAAGTGGAGAAGCCTCTGTTGTTAACGTGGGACGAGTTTAGTGCCCTGCCGCGTACCAAGCTGCATATGGACATCCACTGCGTAACTACCTGGAGCAAGATCGATACAAATTGGGAAGGCGTCAGCCTGAAAACCCTGCGCGATATGGGCTTGGTAGTGCCGAGGCCTGGTGCGCGCTTTGTGATCCAGCATGCTGAGTTTGGCTACACCGCCAACCTGCCGCTCGAGGTGATGGATTCGGATAACTTCCTGTTAGCGACTCACTACGAAGGGCAGCCGATCAGCCTGGAACACGGCGCGCCACTGCGCGGCATCTGCGGGGCGATCCCCGGGCGGGAAGACCTGAAGGATGTGTACTTCTGGAAAGGTGCCAAATGGCTGCGCGGGTTGGAATTCTCGACCAGCGATGTTCCCGGGTTTTGGGAGCGTGCAGGGTACCATAACGAAGGTGATATCTGGCTTGAGCAGCGCCACGCCAGGGGTTATTGACCAATCATCACCAACAACAATAAAGACAGCAGTTGTGGGGCGAGATTGAGGGCACCATGTGTAATTTGGTGGACAAATTTATAGTGCCCTCAATCCGCCGACGGTAAGTACCAGGTGACAATGCTAATCGGTGTAACGGCGAATTGGAAGCACACAAAGGCTCTTTGTGATAATGTACACAGTGCTTCCAATTTCGCCCTACGAGGAAGAATCCAACCCTGATTTATCCAATATCAGTCTAAATTGTTGGCGAAGTGGGCAAAAGGTGTGCATTTCGCCCTACGAATAATAAAAAAAACCAGGACCTGCGTCCTGTTTTTTTTGTCTTCGAGATCAACTATATTTTGCGCGAGCGCCACAAATAGAAGCCCAAACCGAGCCCTGCCAGCAATATAACTCCCCCAACAATCGCAAGCACTGGTGAACGGCGGGCTGAGTCCGGTTCGACCACGCCAGCAGAAGGTGCGGACTCCTGCGCTCCGAAATCGATTGTGGCATCCTCTCCGGCTTTGACTTCGAGCGCGTAGTTGGTCGTGGTGGTGGCGTTAAAACCATCCGGGATGGCGACGGTGACGTTGTAGGAATCCTGGGGGAGGTCCGGGAAGCAGCGTGGCTCAATTTCATCCGGAATGCCAGCAACCGTGGTACCGGTCAAGGATACGGATCCGCTGCGGTTGGTCACGCTCACCTCGCCGCCGTAAAGATAATCTTCCCCTTCTGTACGCATGCCATTGCCGTCCATGTCGTGGAAGAGCACCGCGCAAATAGTAGCAGTACCGGGTGAAGGCGTGAGAGAAGGCGTAATCAACTGGGGAGGGATCGTGGGGGTGGGCATGGCGGTCTGGGTGAGCACCACGGGTTCCACTCTTCCCAAAACGATATCCTGACCCTCAAATAGTGTGCAGGCGTCATCCAAGCCGTTGAGGCTTTTGATGGTTTCGATGGATACGTTGGTCAACAGCGAGATGCTTATGCAGCCATCCCCTGGGCGGACTTTGAAAATAATATCGCCGTTAGCGTTCGGCGTGGGTGTTTGGTAGGGAGTGCCCTGCGCGGATGCAGGCAGGCGCAGCATAGTGAGGCTTAAGACCAGAACGATCAGTAACAGCAAAAAGAGGGGCAGTATCTTTGACTTTGATTTCATAGTTACCTCATTGCATTATAACATTATCGCTCCTGTGTAATTTTCTCACAAGTTCCAACGGATCGCTGCTTTTTAGTAAAATTGAGTCATGCAAAAGATGATTCGGCTGCTTACCCTGATGCTTGTGGTACTGGCTGCCTGTGTGCCACAGGTTTCTGAAGACTCGCCTGCTCCTCTACCGGAACCGACCCTGACGCCATTACCCAGTCCTACGATCGACTGGTTCCCCAACACGCCCACTCCCACACGCGTTGTCACTGAGGTTGGATCATTGCCAACTCAGATTTCCGAAGTGCCAGTGAAATGGCCTTTGGCGGTTACGGACGACTTTAGCGATCCCGGTCACTGGCAGGAAACCAGCGACTCGGCGGGAACAGTCGCCTATGAGACCAACTCGCTTTCGCTGGCGCTGCCAGCAGGCAGGACGCCGATTGTGAGCATCAGTGATCACATTCTTCCAGGAAATTTTTACCTGGAACTTACCATTGATACGTTGTTATGCAGCGAGGCGGATCAGTACGGATTGATCCTTTGGCGCAACAGCACTTCGGGCACCTTTCGGATTTGGTTTAATTGCCAGGGTGAGGTTATGGCGGATCGTCAGCTAGGTGCCAACATCGGGCGTTTGCTGGACTGGCAAACGGCGCGTAAGTTGCAGCCAGGGTCGCCTGCCAGCAATAGGATTGCAGTATGGGCAGAAGATGGGCAGCTTAGGGTGTTCGCAAATGGCGTTGAGCAATTCACCCTGGAAACTCGAAGCGATTTGAGCGGTGCCCTGGGGGTCATCGCGCAAGGCGCGGGCAGTAATGCGGCAACTTTTTCAATCTCCAAACTGGCAATTTACGCACCATAGGGTGTGAGGCAGACTTTTTTCGGTTTACATCCTTCCAACACACCAACTTGGGATCAGTTTCTTCCTTTAAGTCATTAATTGACTACTTCTACTCGATGAGGATATAATGAACCCGACCACATAAAAAGTGGAAAAATTTCAGGAGGGCAGTTATGACTGATAAACTCAGCATCATCATCCCAATGGCAGGTTTGGGCAGCCGATTGCGCCCCCTCACCTGGAGCCGACCCAAACCCCTGGTTTCGCTAGCTGGTGCAACGGTTCTCGATCACCTGCTGGCAATGTTCAAATCAATCGCGGATAGGGATGATGTTGAATACGTTTTTGTCATGTCACCAGGACAGGAAACCCTGATCCGTGCCCACATGCAAAAAGTTCATCCACAGGTCAAAGTACACTATGTTGAACAACCCGAGAAAAAGGGTCAGTCGGACGCCCTTTGGCATGCACGCGAATTCTTGTCGGACGAGGCTCTTATTCTCTTTTCAGACACGCTGATCGACAACGATTTCTCATTTCTTGCAAAGTCCCAACCCCAGGCAATCGCCTGGGTGAAAGCTGTGCCCGACCCACGCCGTTTTGGCGTGGCGGAAGTTGACGCGAAAGGGCAGGTCTCGAGGCTGATCGAAAAACCCAACGACATGAACAACAATCTGGCTGTTGTTGGTTGTTACTATTTTCCTGATGGGAAGCAATTGATTAGTGCCATCGAGGAGCAGGTCCAAAAGAAGATCTCCCTGAAGGGTGAATACTTCCTGGTGGATGCGATCAACCTGATGCTCGAAAAGAACATCCCAATGCGCATCGAGCAGGTGAGAACCTGGCTGGATGCCGGTACCTCGGAAGCCCTGCTGGATACCAACCGCCACTTGCTGGAGCACGGGTGTGACCGCGTTCCTGCTTTGGGTCAATTGGAAGACACAGTCATCATTCCACCGGTTTACATCCATCCTGAGGCGCGTGTGAGCACCTCGATCATCGGTCCGTTTGTCTCGGTGGGGGCGGGCAGCCTTGTGCAGCACAGTTCCATCCGCGACTCCATCCTCAGTCCCGGAGCCCACATCACCAATGCAAACCTCGAAGGCTCCCTCCTCGGTTATGATGTGGTCGTCAACGGTTTGACAGGCAAGTTCAATCTGGGAGATAACTCCTGGGCAAATTATTAAAAATTGAGAACTGAATATAAAAGGAGAGTGCATGGCAATCAGATTATCTGAAAAGGTGGCAACCTTGAAGCCATCCGGTATCCGCAAGTTCTTTGATATTGCGGCAACGATGAAGGATGTTATCTCACTGGGGATTGGGGAGCCCGATT
>DAOOPV010000029.1:0-27255 GCA_035388405.1 Anaerolineaceae bacterium | reverse complement strand
ATATTGTTACAACATTTTCTGAATCTCCAGCTTCGGATATAATAGCATTTGAGAAAGTCTGTAATAATTTTAAGGACTCAGGGTAGTTTTTTGATGTAGATTTTTTGAATTTGATTTCTAACGAAAAAGCCATAGTACCTCCCCGAATTTCGACTGAATTTGAGAAAAAAAATACAACATGGTTGTGAGCACAGGGCAAGCCTGATCTGTAATTAGGTGAACAGTTAATCTAACTCAATACTATTATACTGATTAATTGGCGATGGAAAACAAAAAACCGCCCTCCAGATCTGGAAGGCGGTTCGCATTTGCTTCTATACAGCGACTACCCCTGCATCACCGGGCGGAATTTACACCCGTACATCCGACTCGGTCCGCGCCGTAGTAATGAATGGTACTTTAGGATTTTTACGCATGCAAACTGGAGTCACCGTAAACAGTGCAGCGTTCATTCATCCGAAAGTTAGCCCCGGTTCTGGGGCTGCATAACAGAGACGTCGCAAACGAGTCACCGTTGCATCAGAGCAAACACACCCCATCCCAGATATTCTCGACCGAAAGCGGCGTATTGCTCGGGTTCCGAGGTCAGTGTGGCTCGAACATCATTCGCAAGCTCGTCGTCGGGATTGGCCTCAAGCCATCGGCGCATGGTGAGCCATTTGGCTGCTTCGTATCTATCCCAGCCGTCCTGGTCAGCCAAAACCATTTCTACGACATCGTAGCCAAGCTGTCCGAAAGATGCGAGAAGCTCTGGAAGAACGAGAAACTCAGAGATTGAGTCAACGTGACACCCCTTGACAACCTCTTCCGTCGGCGGTAACTGCCGCCAGTAGGGCTCGCCGATGAGGATGATCCCTCCGGTTTGCAGGCTCTGCGTCAGAAGTTCGCAAGTGCCAGCGACTCCCCCACCGATCCACGTAGCGCCGACACAGGCTGCCACATTGACCTTCTCATCAGAGATAAAGCCGGAAGCATCGCCATGGATGAACTTGACTTGATCAGCGACGCCGAGTTCTTCAGCACGAAGTTTCGCTTGCTCGTGGAACAATTGACTCATGTCGATGCCGATGCCAATGATGCCGTGATCGCGCGCCCAGGTGCACAGCATCTCCCCCGAACCGCTGCCGAGGTCGAGCACTCGGTCACCCGATTTCAGACGCAGTGCCGCACCGAGAGTGGCGAATTTTTCGGTTGTGAACGGGTTGTGGATGCGGTGAGCACTCTCAGTGATATTGAAAATCCGTGGTATGTCCATTATGGGGAATCTCCTGCAGGGTGAAGGGAATTTTGATGGTTTTCATTATACCCCACGCTTTAATTCTGCCCCCAGTGTGTCTCCGACTACTATAAAGGTTTCCATAAACAATAATTTCTGCGCACAAACCTGCAATCCAATTCTTATTTCTTCAATACCGATTTTCTTAGTTACTGGATCATTTCCTGATTTTAAAGGGGGATTCAAAACCAAACTTCCCCACTTTACTTTTGCGCTTAATGTGTTTGTGCCATGATCCAACCGTTTCCCCTGCATATTCACGGGCATTTGAATTAGATACATAGCAGTTATTTGATTATTTGATGAAAGAAAACATAGGTGATTTCAGAAACCAGGTGACAAATTACCGTTCATTACCACGTTTGAAGTTGCCAGTGGCCTTAGCCAACACCAGTTGCACTCCTTCATCATTAATCCCTATTATCATACTGATGAATTTTTGGGCTTCTTTCCCTTTTAATACCTTAACTTGCTTACCGTTCCAGGAGATGAAAACCTTTTTCTCCTTGCTAATTTGATAAGTAAACACTTCATTTATCAGCACTTTTCGTTTATCAATTGTGTCCATTTTTTCCTGTAAATGTCTTCAGTACGTATAGAAGGAGAACCCCTTTCATCTCAGCAAATCACGTCTTGATAGCAACAGGGTTGCCGGGTGATTTTTGGGTGGTAGCAGGACTCTCACATGATAGCCATCACACCATAAGCTGGAATCGCAGGCGAAATCCACACGAACAATCAAGTTAGAAGCGTCACAAGAAAGTCCCAGAAACAGAAGATTTGATCTTCTGTATCATTTCATCCACCGTGAGCACCTGCGCAAAAAACATGCCTACTGTCGCGAGGGACGCGCGTTGAACTTCATCTCGCGACATGCCTGGGACGCCACCTGTCGTTGTCCCATCACTCAGAAAGAAAACCCTAAAGTCACGGACCATCGCCTCGCGCGCAGTAGTCTCACAGCACACATTCGTTTCGATGCCCGTTATTATGATTGTATCAATGCCTCGCCGGCGGAGATGCAATTCGAGATTTGTTCCGTAAAAGGCACCAAAATGCGGTTTCTCCAAAATAACATCGCGGGGATCCCGAATTAGGTTCTTGTGGAATTTCGCCGTTTCTGAGTCACGATTCAGTAAACCCATTTTTACAACAGGAAAGAACTCTCCCAAAACGCCTGAATCTAAGTCAGCTGGTAACACGTGGCGAATATGGAAGACTACTATGCCAGATTCACGGCACACCCCGGCAAGGCAATTGATACGGTCCAAAACCAGAAGACCATCAGGAGCAGAACCTTCAACAAAACAGTTTTGAATGTCAACGTTGACGAGTGCTATCCGGGCAGGGATGACTGGAAAATTAGTCATAATTCATCTCCATAGTTATGCAGAAATCGAGATTACGCCAGCAACTTACCAATTAATTATACTGAGTTCTTAAACAGTACATTTTCTTCAAAAAACAACAAAAAACCGCCCTCCAAATCTGGAAGGCGGTTTCATTTAAATCAAAGCAGATATTACCCCTGCATCACCGGGCGGAACTTGTAGCCGTAGACGATCATACCGCGCTCGTTGCCGTCGTTGCGGATCTTGCGTGTGACCATCTCCACCGGCATGCCGATGCGCACGGGCTCAGGACCCAGATCGGTCAGTTGGGCGGTCACAACCGGACCTTCATTCAATTTGACCATGGCAATGGTGTAGGGGGCTTGCTCCTCAAAGCCAGCGGGAGCATTGCTGTAGCTTGTGAAGGAATAAACCTGACCCTGACCGCTGAAGCTGAAGGGTGTTTTGGCTTCGCCGCCGCATTCAGGGCAGACATCCCGGGGTGGGAAAATTTTGGCATCGCAGTGAGGGCAAACTTCGCCCTGCAGCGCGTATCGTTGTTTTTTCAAACGCCAGTGGCGTGGAACTTCCATAGTTGATCTCCTTAAGATAGGCTTACGGGTTTCAGTTTAGCTAATACGCACTATCAGGAACTCTCAAAATATCTGAAAATGGGGTCATTTCGGCGCTTTTTGGTCTAGGAAGGGTGTTTTGAGAGGAAATGAGACCTTTTTTGAAGGATTTGATACCAACCGGCGTGAGTGAGGCGCGGCGTGCTATAATCCATGCTTGCAGGAGATGCACATGAACGAACGCGTAATTTTTCCATTCACAGCAGTAGTCGGGCAGGAGCGCATGCTCCGCTCGCTGATCCTAAACGCAGTCGATCCCCGCATTGGCGGCGTGCTGATTCGCGGAGAACGCGGCACAGCCAAGTCCACTGCGGCGCGAGCCCTGGCTGCGTTATTGCCGCCCATGAAAGTGGTCAGCGACTGCCGTTTTGGCTGTGACCCCACCAAGCCCACCACCTGGTGCACGGAGTGCCGTGAACGCTTTGTCGGGGGTGAGGACCCTATGCCTGTTGAAACCAAGGAAACGCCTTTCATCAACCTGCCAGTCTCAGCCACGGAAGATCGCGTGGTGGGCACGCTCGACATCGAACGGGCCATTCAAAAAGGCGAGCGCCATTTTGAGCCCGGCGTGCTGGCAGCCGCCAACCGCGGTCTGCTCTACATCGACGAAGTCAACCTGCTGGATGATCACGTGGTGGATATCCTGCTCGACTCGGCTGCGATGGGCGTGAATATGGTGGAAAGGGAAGGCATTTCCTTCAGCCATCCAGCACGCTTTATCCTGGTTGGTACGATGAACCCTGAAGAGGGCGACTTGCGCCCGCAACTTCTGGACCGCTTTGCTTTTTCGGTGGAGATCCGCGGCATCCTGGATAAGGCTCAGCGGGTGGAGATCATGCGCCGCAACATCGCATTTGAGGCTGACCCCGAAGCTTTTCGCGAGGTCTGGCTGCCAAAGGAGCTGGAAATCTCACAGCAAATCGAGATGGCACGCGAGTTGGTGGACGAGGTCCGCTACACCCAGCGCGATTTGCTGATCATCGCCGACCTGACCTCCGAGATGGAAGTGGATGGGCATCGGTCGGACCTGGTGATCCTCAAAGCCGCCCGCGCCCAGGCTGCCTTTGAAGGGCGCACGCGCATCACCCCGCGGGATATTGCCATGGCTGCCGAGCTGGCGCTGCCGCACCGGGTGAAAGCTGGACCTTTCCGCAAGAGCGCTGTTGGGGTGCAGGCGCTAGACGCGAAGCTGGCTGACCTGAAAATGCAGACCACAATCGTCGGTGGCGAAGAGGAAGAAAAGCCCGAAACAGCGGAAGAATCTAAAAAAAAAGTGACGGACCCCCAGAACCCGATTCCTTAGACAACCAGGCAAACGATGATGAGCTCCCCGTCGTAGGCGAGGGGCAACAGCAGATTTTCACCGAGATCAACGCCCAGTGGTGGGAGGGCGGCAAGGTGGTGAAACCCGGTGAGACCTTTGAGCCGCGCCAGTTGGACACCCCCTTGGACGAAATGGTCCGCAAGCAGGGCGGCAGGAGATCCCAGACCCGATCAAAAACCAAACGCGGGCGCTACATCCAGTCGCAAGCCGCGCCGGATGACACCTCCGACGTGGCGTTCGACGCTACCATCCGTGCAGCTGCGCCTTTCCAGAACCAGAGAGAGGGCTTACGCGCCGAACGCGATGTGGCTTTTGCGGTGCGCTCCTCAGATTTCCAGAAAAAAATTCGGGTCAGGAAGACCGCTAATTTGATCTTGTTCCTGGTGGATGGCTCGTGGTCGATGGCGGTCTCGGAGCGCATGCAGGCAACCAAGGGGGCGATTTTGTCCTTGGTTACGGATGCCTATCAACGCCGCGACCGGGTGGGGTTGGTGGTGTTCCAGAAGGACCGCGCCACACTGGTGTTGGCGCCGACCAACTCGGTGCTGCTGGCTCAACGCGCGCTCGAGAATATCCCCGTTGGCGGAAAGACGCCATTATCTGCAGGTCTGCAAATGGCGTATGAGGTCATCAAGCGTGAAAAGATCCTGCACCCGGACGTACAGCCGCTGCTGATCGTGCTGACCGATGGAGCGGGGAATGTGCCGCTCGTGCCTGGGCGGCTGGTCGCGGAGGAGATCACGGAATTGGCTGGCATGTTTGCCAACGAAAAGATCCACAGCGTGGTGATCAACATGGAGCAGAAGGTCTTCGATAGCGGCCTGGCACAGAATCTGGCAGACAAGATGGATGCGGTCTGTTACACGGTGGAAGACCTGAAGGGTGAGACCCTGCTGGAGACCGTCCAGCGCGAAATGTTTTCCCCAAGTGGAACCGCATACCGGGAATTGGGCTAAATACTAACCTGTTAAGTTGGAAAAACGGATAACTACTCAGCCGCGATGATGGTTACATCGGGAAAGAACTGGCGGATGGTGCCGGCGACCCAGCCCTGCAAGGTCTGGGTGGAAAGCTCGCACTCCGCGCAGGCACCGCCAAGGCGCACTGTGATCGTATCACCCTCAACGCCGATCAACTCAACCGAGCCGTGATGAAATTGCTCGATATACGCGCTGATTTGCTCGATCAAGCCTCGGATCTGTTCTTCGCGGGAGAAATCTGGGGCAACATGGTCGGTCATAGTAGGCTCCTTAAGGCTGTTGGATCAATTTTATCATGCATCATCCAAGATTTTGTTTAGTATAGGAATCGGCGTAGGGCGATACAAAGTTGCCACAGTTTGTCGTAGGGCGTGATTGGAAGCACCACACAACTCATGATGCATTGACCTTGGTGTGCTTCCAATCCGCCAACATAACTCAATCAACGGCGGATTGAGGGCACGATACTGGTACTTTGTCTCGCTCTACGAAACGAGTCTTTCATCTTCTTGTTGGATTCCATTTGTGTTGTATTGATTAAGGAAAAATGATTATTGAATGCGGAAAAACGAACTCAATCGAACAGCCTTCCCTGCAGCAGGTGCTCGCAAAAGCTCTTGCGGTGATGCGGGCTGAGCCCATGCAACTCGATCGCCCGTACGTGCTCCTCGGTGCCATAGCCTTTATTTTGCACAAAACCATAGCGGTCGTCTTCTTCCACCAAGGAGAGCATTAGGGCATCCCGGGCGGTCTTTGCCAAAACGGAGGCGCAGGCAATCGAAAGTGAACGTTGATCGCCCTTGACCAGCGAGGTTTGGGGCAGCTTGACGGCTGGCAGCTTGAAATAGTCCAAAAGCAGGTGGCCGGGTTTGGTTCTCAGCCCTTCAACGGCACGCTCGAACACCAATCGCCCAGCTTTGCTCATCCCCAGCGCGTCAATCTCCGCCGCTTCCACCCAGGCGACCGACCAATCCAGCGCAATCTTTCTGATCTCCTCAGCCCCAAGCTCCCGCTGGATGGCGTTCATTTGCTTTGAGTCGCGCACGCCCAGCAGGGCTTCGGCGAGCCCTTCCCGGTCAACGGGGAGGATGACTGCCGCGGCACAGAGCGGCCCTGCCAGCGCGCCGCGCCCGGCTTCATCAAGCCCGGCGATCAGCGTGCAGCCGTGTTCAGCGATTTGTTTTTCGTATGTTAGGGTTGGGAAAGGCGGGATCAGGCTGGGGTCAAACTTGGGGGGCATCGTACAAGCCCTTTTTCTTGTTTCGCCTGATGGTGAGCAGGTCTTTTGCCATTTGCTGGCTGTCCCGCAACAGGCGCATGCGCGAACCGGGTTGGTAATGCCAGGTGATAGGGACTTCCGTAATCTCGAAGCCTAACTGGCGGGCAATGGTGAGGACTTCGACGTCAAAACTCCAACCTTCCAGCCTTTGGAGCGGAAAGATCGCATTAGCTGCTTCGGCGCTAAAGCACTTGAAACCGCATTGCGTATCTTGCAGACCCGGCAGGACGAGCATCCGCACCAGGAGGTTATAGACGCGCCCGATGAGATGGCGGTAGAAGGGTTCCCCGATGCGTTTCGCACCAGGTGCTTCGCGCGAGGCGATACCGACTGGAGCGAGAGGCAAGCCATTGGGCAGAAACTTGCTGATCTCCTCAACCGGCATTGAAAAATCCGCGTCCGCCATGAAGCGATAGGTGCCCTGGGCAGCCAGCATGCCGGTGCGGATGGCGTTGCCCTTGCCGGGCTGCGCCAGGCAGATAAGGCGAAGCTGGGGCATGCTTTTCATCCACTCTTGCACGATATCCGCGGTGTTGTCTCTGCTGTTATTTTCAACAACGATCACTTCGGTTTCGAAGGGTAACGAGGATATGTAGCGCTTTACAGCCTCCAGCGAGGCAGGCAGGCGCTTGGCTTCGTTATGGGCAGGGATGATGAGGGAGAGAAAAGGCGTACTCACGGTCGGTCGCTTTCCAGAGCCTGAAGAAAAAAGTCGGGGTGGGCGGACTCGAACCGTCGACCTCTGCGTCCCAAACGCAGCGCGCTAGCCGACTGCGCTACACCCCGGCGAGGTTGAAGTATATCCTGAATTGTCGATTTGCGTCAAGTTCAGTTCAGATAATATGTTGACTATTAGGCAATTAATCTACCCGCGTTGCAGCTTGCAGTTATAATACCCCCACAATTACTAATCAAGTGGAGGGTGCCATATGTAGTGCTTTCAGTGCTATATGCGATGGGAGAATCTAATTGTTTTACCGTAAGATTTGATCGTTTAGTCGATTGCTCATAAATTATGAGTGGTGGTTTTAGAGATTAGGAGGGTATCACTGTGACTTTTACAATTGGCCAAATCGTCCGATTAATCGCTGATCATTCGCGCAAAGGTCCTATCATTGCCAAAACTCCAATGACAGATGGACAGATGCGTTATCGCGTATTCCACTCAGCCTCGGATATCAGAGAATACCTAGCAGAGCAAATTGAATCGGATGATATCACCACAACTCAGGATCAACTGATTGCTGCTTTTGAGCAAGAGCAATGGCTACCTTTTATACAGTTTCAGGCTCGCTTAACCGCCGCCCGCTTGGCAGATCCACAGGTTGATCATCTATATTCGCTTTTTGCTGGCCGTATCCAGTATATTCCTTTTCAGTTTAAACCACTGTTGCGTTTCTTACGCTCTGACCAACCACGGCTTTTTATTGCTGATGAAGTCGGCGTTGGAAAAACCATCGAAGCAGGTTTGATTCTAAAGGAATTGCAGTCCCGACAAAGGGTAGATAATGTAATGGTGCTCTGTCCCAAAGCGTTAGTGATTAAGTGGCGAGAAGAAATGCGTCGCTTTGACGAAGATTTCCGTCCCCTAACCTCAGAGAGTCTACGATACTGCCTTGATGAAACACACCTGGATGGTTTTTGGCCAGCGCAATATTCTCGCTCTATAGTACACCTCGAGCTGCTTCGGCAAGAGCCATATTTACACGGCGTGAAATCCAAAACCTATCCCAAACACGGACTAATATCGTTGGAACCTCCTCCCCACTTCACATTATTGATTGTAGATGAAGCCCATCACCTTCGGACCCCTGGGACACTGTCTCATCAACTGGCACAATTTCTTTGTGATAACAGTGATGCGGTATTGTTTCTCTCAGCTACCCCTGTTCATGTGGGATCAAAGAACCTTTTTACCTTGTTGAACTTGTTGCGACCTGATTTGTTTACCGATCGCCAAGTTTTTGACCACGTGATTGAACCCAACAAGTATCTGACTAAAGCTATGCGATGTGTCCGTTTCCGACAGCCGGTTAATGATTGGCAACATGAAGCACTAGCATACATGCAAAAGGTTCAAGAAACACCATGGGGGGAGCAGGTAATCTCGCATGATCCGCTGTTCATTGAGTGGAAAATACGCTTAGCGAAAAGTGAATTGCTTTCAGATGAACAGAGAATCCAATGCCTCCGCGATATGGAAGAAATCCATTCTCTGGCAAACATCGTCAATCGTACAAGAAGGCGGGATATTGGGCGCTTCACCATCCGTGATCCACATACAATAACGGTACCTTTCACTGAATCTCAGCACGTGTTCTATAATGCGCTTATAAGTTTTCGACGGGAAGTGCTCTTACAAACGCATAATCCGCCTGTTGTCGAGCTGATCACCGACATGTTACAGCGGCAGGCGGCAAGTTGTTTGCCAGCTCTGATTCCTTCAATTGATAGTTTTCTAAAAACTGGCTGTTTCTCTGAAAAGGCTATAAGTGATAATCCAGAAAGTGAGGATAATGAAACCGATCTTCCGTCGGAATTAATGAAACGGGCTAGGGTTTTAAGAGAACTTGCCTCTTCTTTGCCTAACGAAGACCCAAAATACGACAAACTGTTAAGATTGATTCAGGAAACTATCCATGCGGAAGGTCCGGGGAAAGTATTGGTCTTTTCATATTTCCTGCACACACTGCATTATCTTGACCTAAAGTTGAACCAGATGGGATATCGTGTAGGACTGGTGACAGGAGAAATCACCGATGATAAAGAGCGCGAATTCATCCGTAACCGATTCAGGTTGCCAAAAGAGAATGAGGAAGCAATCGATATTTTACTGTCTTCAGAAGTTGGTTGCGAAGGACTAGATTATGAATTTTGTGACCGCTTGGTCAATTATGATATTCCCTGGAATCCAATGCGTATTGAACAACGGATTGGCCGAATTGATAGATTTGGACAACAAGCGGAAAAGATCTTTATTTTCAATTTCATCACACCTGGAACAGTTGAAGAACGGATTTTCTTTCGTTGTTTTGAACGATTAGGAATTTTTCAGGATACACTTGGTGATCTGGAAGAAGTTCTGGGGGAATTGGTAGAAGATCTTACCAAAATTGCTCTCGATCCTAGTCTTTCAGACGAACAAGCTGAGGAACTTGCTTCACAGAAATCTGACAATCTATTACGGCAAGTAGAAGAGGAACGCCGTCTCGAAGAGGAAAGCGGTGCTTTTCTTGGCGTTGACCAATTTTTTACCGGTGACATTCAAACTATGGTGGCTGAAGGAAGATTTGTCTCACCAGATGATCTGCTTCAAATGGTTGAATTCTTCGTGGAACAGCCCGAAATTGCCGGAAAACTTACGCGTGATGACAAAAATGCAGGTATATATCGCCTGCGTCTAAAAAAAGAAAGCCGGCAGGTATTACTGGATAAAGTTCAATCTGAAGAACGATCAGATCGAGCATCTCTTGTTTTTAACAGGTGGTTACAGGGGGAAGAACCATATTTAACGGTCACATTTGACCAAAAGATTGCCCTGGAAAATCGCCAGATCCCGTTCATAACTCCACTTCACCCGCTGGCTCGGGCAGCGGTGAATAGCTTAAAACCGATAAACACTCCTCTAACATCAAGAATATCTTTGGTGAATAAAGATCTACCCAAAGGTAGGTTCCTGTTTGTTTGTGAATTATGGGATTTTCTAGGTATCCAGCCTGAAGTTCGTATGGTTAGCTTATGCTGGGACGTTGATCAGGATGAAGTGAATGAGCAACTGTCCTCTAGATTGATTGGTCTGATTGGAAATTGCCGGGATGATGGCGTAAATATTTCAGAGTGGGGAATCACTATTGGTAAGAAGTATACCCAGCTCGATGAAGCGCTTCAGATTTACAGGCGAGATATGTTAAAGCGCTATATTGAACGTAACGATTTTCTGATGGACCGGAAAATAGCAAGTCTCAACGTTTGGTATAGAACACGGCGACAACGATTAGATATAGAGCTTCCATTGGTTCGTGATGATAGGATACGCCGCATGAAAGACGCTGAATTGTCAAATATCGAAAGAGATTACAAACAAAAGCGAATGGATCTCGAAACCAGGAAAGTAGCAGATATAACAACAAGGCGAATAGCAGCAGGAATATTGGAGGTGAAACATGGCGAGTGATTATGCTGCAATAGAAACGGATAACATTCGCCGGCGGGGTGAAGAATTTGACGATATTGGCAGGTTTCTATCCCAGCAATTTTACAGTGACCAGACCCATTTTGTGTATGAATTACTCCAAAACGCCCAGGATGCGCTTAAAAGAAGAAGTCTTGCTGAACCTGATCATACTTTTCCAAAAAGTGTCCGCTTCAGTCTGTTCCCAAATCGGCTGGAGCTACGCCATTATGGCCAGAATTTCGATGAAGATGATGTAAAGGGGATATCCGATATTTTAAGTGGTACGAAAGCATTGGTTAAGAAGCAAATTGGCAAATTTGGCATTGGTTTTAAATCAGTCTATGCTTTTACTGAGTCACCAGAGATTCATTCCGGTGATGAGCATTTTATAATTGAACGATATATTCGTCCCCGATCAATTTTACCTGTCAGGGTAAAACCTGGGGAGACACTGTTTATCTTCCCGTTTAATCATAAAGAAAAAACGGCCGATCAAACTTACGAAAGAATTCGAAGTCGTCTGGCCGACTTGGGCTTGCGTACCCTTTTGTTCCTGGATGAAATTGATCAAATTGTGTGGGACCTTGAAGGAAAACGTGCTGGAGCATATATTCGCGAGAGAAGATTGATTCGAGACAATGTATGGAGGGTTACATTACTGGGTGAAGAAGGCCAAAAAACATCAGAAGAGAATTGGTTAATTTTTCAACAGCCAGTTAAGGATTCTGATTCCAAAGTTGAGATAGCGTTTTCTCTGGGGCAGGATGAAAAAACAAAGAAGGAATTTATCCAACCGTTAAATCAATCAAGTCTATTTGCATATTTTGCAACTGACAAAGAGACCAGGTTGCGATTTCTGATTCAAGGTCATTATCAAACAACTCCATCTCGCGATAATGTGCTGGTAGATGATAAATTCAACAAGCTGCTCATCTCAGAAACGGCCGAATTATTGGTAAATTCTCTGGAGGAACTAAAGTCCATGGGATTCCTCAATGCAGACTGTCTTGAAATGATGCCTCTCAAGAGTGACGATTTTCCGCCGAGCAGTTTTTTTAGGCCTTTGTTTGAAAAATTTCGCAGAGCTATGCAAACTAGAAATCTGCTTCCTTCGGTTGACAAAATTCACATTAAAGCAGAGGAAGCAAAATTAGCTCGTAGCACAGAATTAATCCAATTGTTATCAACCACAGATTTGAAGGCACTATTTGGTAACGGTGAAGATTATCAGTGGCTAAGCGATCAAATAACCCAAGACAAAACGCCTGCGCTTAGAGACTTTTTAATGAATGTGATAAATATAGATGAAATAACCCCGGAAAAATTCGCACGAGTGATCAATATCAATTTTTTAGAAAACCAGTCAGATGAATGGTTCATTAACTTCTACGAATTTTTAGATGGTCAAAGGGCTCTTTGGAGGCCTGGATTATATTATGGAGAAGGGGTCTTAAGAAGCAAACCTTTCATTCGTACGGAAGATGATGAACTAACTCCACCGTATGACGCTGAAGGAAATCCACTGGTGTTTTTGCCGGGGCTAGAAGAAACTGACTTTCCAATCGTAAAAAAGACTATATTTAACCATGCGGCAGCCTCTAGATTCTTAAGCAATCTTGGACTATGTGAGCCTGATATTGTGGATGAAGTCTTCAAGTTTGTCCTACCAAGATATACACAGGATTCATATGATTTCGGCGATGATGTTCATCTAAGCGATCTCAAAAAAATAAAAAGTGCACTCGAAACATCGACTGGCTCAAAAGTAAATCGCCTTGTCACCCAGTTATTTGAAACACGCCTTATTCGAGCGCTTAATGAAGGAAATGCCCAAAGAGCGTACAAAAAACCAACTGAAATATACATTGATGATGAGGGCTTACGCGCATACTTTGAGGGTAATCCAGACGTCTGGTTTTATGACATTATTTATGGAAGATTCAAGGAGTTACTAGAAGACCTTGGCGTTAACCATCAAGTCAGGATGAAAAATTATGGCGGAAGAACCAAGTATAAACCACTCCAAGATTACTTTAGCTGGCATAAACGAGGTATCGACGGGTTTGACCCTGATTGGGAAATTGATGGACTGTTATATGCAGTTCAAAATCCAAATCAAGAAAGGTCAAGATATATCTGGGAATATTTATTACGCCCAAACAAACATCTAATTTATGGGACAATCGAAAAATCCTCGCGTCAGGATTTTTACAACCCAGATGTTCAAAACAAACCATCAAAAGCTGGGGATATCGTTCGACGTGGAATATGGCTTCCCGATAAGAATGGGAATTTTCACATACCAGCGGAATTGTCTCTTGATGACTTACCTGAAGATTTCTTTAAGGATGAAGAGCTTGCCAAGAAATTGGGGATGAAAGAGGTTACATTAAGAGCATTTGCAGTTGAGAGGGGAGTAGACGAAAGCGCTCTCAACCTTGCCATAGAATGGATTAAAACAGATCCTGAAGCATTCAAGGATCTAGCTAGCAAAACCCTTCAAAGACCGATAGAGAATGCATTACCGAATAATTTTGATTTTATTGCGTCTCTCCAAACTACCTTCGAGAAACCACCAGAAGATCTACAAGAGCCCGATGAACATCCTATTGACCAAACTTTGGCAATCGTTTCAGAGCCCGAACGGAGACGGCGAAAGGTTCAAGAAGAAATTTTTCTCTCCTTGTTAAACGAACTGGAGAATAATCAACGATTCAGACGAATTCCTTCGGTCGTTTGGGAGAAAAAAGAAAATCGTGTCCGTTCATTTTTGCTTGAAGAGTATAAAGGCCATTGTCAGATTTGCGGATCAACGTTTCGCAAGAGGAATGGGACCCCATATTTTGAGGGTCTTTATCTTGTGTCCAGGGTCAATGCATCGTGGGTTGATCGACCAGGGAATGTGTTATGCCTCTGTGCGACCTGTTGCGCAAAATTCCAACATGGTATGGTAATGACTGAAAATGTAGTTAACCAAGTGCTTCAATGCAAGATGAAGAAGGAAGGCGGTTCGGGTCACCCCGGAATCATTGTGGAATTGTGTAATGAAATGGTTGAAATCCGTTATACCGAGCGGCATATTTTAGACTTGCAGGAAATGATTAAAGCAGAAGGAGCAGTACATATTTAGCTAACGTTTCGTATGATCTTATTCCCAAGTTCAAGCGCAGCATTCTTGCGCTTCCAGTACCGGAGAAAATTACGTTTTCCGCTCACGGGCAAGGAGTTCAGCTGACCACTCCACCTGTCATGGAAAGCAGCCTCTTCCACCGTCGCGCAGCTGGACAATTCCACAAAGCCAGTTTTGTCAAGGGTCTCTGCTGCGGTTATCCATGAGCTTTCAAGGCTATAATAGAGTAAACCAAACACGGGAGTTCCTCATGAAAGAAAACTATACATTTGCGATAATTGGCCCGGGCGTGATGGGCAGGACGATTGCCTACAGCCTCATCAATGCTGGCGTTTCTTCTCAAAGGCTCACTCTTGCTGGTCCAAATGCAGATAAACTGACCGAACTGGCACAGGAACTCTCCGTGGGCACCACCCTGGATAACGCTGCAGCAGCTCAATCTGCTGATGTGGTTATCCTGGCGGTCAAGCCGCAGCGTCTGAACCAGGCAGCCCGTGTAATCCGCCCAGCGCTCAAAGAGACTGCTCTCGTGATTTCCATTGTGGCTGGCACTTCCATCGCTGCCCTGAGCCAACAGCTGGGCACTGATTGCATCGTGCGCGCCATGCCAAACACCCCCGCCCGCATCGGCATGGGCATCACCGTCTGGACGTGCACCTCCCAGGTGGATGAAGCCCAGAAAGAAATTACCACAGAGGTGTTTCGCAGCATGGGCGAGGAAGTCTTTGTGGAGGATGAGGTCTACCTGGATATGGCCACCGCCCTCTCGGGCACCGGTCCGGCTTATGTGTTCCTTTTTATGGAAGCGATGATAGACGCCGGCGTGCACATGGGCTTTCCGCGCCGCATCGCCGAACAACTGGTGGTTCAGACCCTGCGCGGCAGCACCGAGTTCTATGCCCGCCGCCACGAACACCCTGCCGCTCTGCGCAACGACGTCACCTCACCCGGCGGAACTTCTGCTGAAGCGCTGTATTACCTCGAAAAAGCTGGCTTCCGCACCGCCATCTCGCGCGCCATCTGGGCTGCCTATCAACGCTCCATGGACCTCGGCACTGGAAAGTCCAAGCAGAACCTGGAAGGCTGAACTACCACACACGCTACCATGGGAGAACAGAACAAGAATCGATCCGCCCAGTTTGCTTACATAGATTTTTGTGGATTTGATGCAGGACGTGTTTTCTGAGACTTCGCCAGAATGAAGTAAAATTAAACAAACGCACATTGAACACATAACTCACACATCGACACACGAAAGGAATTCCCATGTACCAGAAAATAATCATTATTGGCAACCTTGGCAGAGACCCGGAGATGCGCTACACCCCAGATGGTAAGGCCGTCACCAGTTTTTCCGTGGCAACCAGCCGCAAGTATAACGATAAAGACGAGACCACCTGGTTCCGTATTTCAGTTTGGGGAAAACAGGCTGAAAGCTGCAACCAATACCTGACCAAGGGCTCAAAGGTCCTGGTGGAAGGTCGCCTGCGACCGGACGGCAACACTGGTGCGCCCCAGGTCTTCCAAAAGAAAGATGGCAGTTGGGGCAGCAGCTACGAGGTCCACGCTGACACAGTTCGTTTCCTGACAGCCCGCGGTGAAGGCAATCCTGAAGCAGGCGATACCGTCGACGACGACGATATCCCGTTCTAACCATGCCCGAACCCCAGAAAATTCCGTTTTTGGTCCCGGATGATCTCGAGCCGCGGTACATCAACACCGCCTATATCACCCATACGCCGCACGAGTTCATCCTGGATTTTGCCACGATGATGCCGGGACTGGCGAGCCTCAAGCTCAACACCCGGCTGATCCTCTCGCCGCTGACGATGAAACTCTTCCAGCGTGCGATCAACGAGAACATCGCCCGCTATGAGGCGAATTTTGGTGAGATCCGCATCCCGCGCGGGCATACCCTTGCGGATGAACTTTTCCGCGATAAAGGTGCTCAGAACCCACCTGAAGAGACAAAATGACCGACCAACTTGACTTGATTTGCGAACAGATACGGCGAGAGTTTGACCAGAAAACAGCCCTGCGCGACGAAGCCCTCAAACAGGCGCGTGAACTGACGCGCCATGCCTCGCTGGCAATCCGGGCGATCCACCGCGAGGACCACGCTGAGGCACAGGCCGAGATCGACCTGGCGCGTGAATTGACGCAAGCCCTGACGCACACGCTCCGCGCCGAGCACCCCGACCTGTTTTTTGCGGGATACACCCAGGATGCCATCAAGGAGTACTGCGAAGCTTGCCTGACGGTGGCGATGATCAAGGGCGAACCTTTGCCCACTCCCCAGGAGTTGGACGCGGAGCCGCCCGCCTACCTGAACGGACTCACCGAGACCCTCGGCGAGCTGCGCCGGCGCTGCCTGGACCTGCTGCGACCGGGCTACAGCGCCGAGGTGGAACGGCTGCTGGCATTGATGGATGACGTCTTCACCCAACTGGTGACGATGGACTATCCCGACGCCATCACCGATGGTCTGCGCCGTCGCACCGACCTGGCGCGCGGCATTATCGAACGCACCCGGGCGGACATCACCGTATCTTTCCGGCAGAACGAACTCGAGAGCAAATTGGACCGACTTTCCGGGCTGTTGGAGGGCAAGCAAGCCTGATGCGCAAAGTGCGCGCTTCGGAACTGGGAAGTTTCAATTATTGCCAGCGTGCCTGGTGGTATCAAAGACTAGGCATGCCCTCTGAAAATCAGGGAGCCATGGACGCCGGCAGCCACGAGCACAGAGAACATAACCGCGGGGTAAAACTCGCGGTTTTCTATAGGTGGCTGGCGCTGGCAGTGCTGGTTCTCGCCATTGTTTTGACAATCTGGATCCTGCGATGAGAGACATGTGGTGGCTGGTTCTGCTCCTGTTCGGGCTGGCAATTATGCTGCTATTCCTCAGCCTGCGTGAACGCAGGAAAAGCAGGCTTCCCGAAGCGCAGGTGATTTACGCGGATACCGACATCTGGCAAAAAGTCCCGCAGACCCTGGTGGATCACCAACTTGGGCTGGTGGGCAAGCCGGACTACGTAATGAAAACCAGGCAGGGCAGCCTGATTCCGGTGGAGGTGAAAACCGGACATACTCCGGAAGCTCCCTATGACTCGCACAAATTGCAGTTGATGGCTTACGGGCTGCTGATTCAGAGTAATTACGCGCAAACCCCGGAGTATGGTCTGCTGCATTATCCTGATAAGGATTTCAAGGTTGATTTTTCGCCAGCTCTGGAAGCTCAGCTGGTGGAAACAATGGAAGAAATCAGGCTAATTGAACGCAAGAATGAAACTCCAGCACGTTCCCACAGCAGCAGTGCGCGCTGCCGTAGTTGCGGTTATCGCGGGATATGCGATCAGAAGATAAGCGCGTAGGTCAGGTTCTTCTTCTGAACCTGACGTTGCGAATATCGGCAAGCAACGCCCTTAACAAAGGTCTCCGTCGTCAGGTTGAACTGCGCAACCTGACCTACGACAGATATCTTGTAAATGTGAAGAGTCACGAATGCTGGCAAACAACGCCCTTTCAAAGGTCTCCGTCGTCAGGTTGAACTGCGCAACCTGACCTACGACTACCGCATTTTAGATAATGCAGACAAATAGAAAGCGAGGTTTAATGAAAAAGGTACTTTTTTATGCTCTGACCGGCGAGAAGATGTGTTTCCAACACGTGTTGATGAATGCGCTGGATCTGCACAATGCCGGGTTTGAGGTGAAGATCATTTTTGAGGGAGTTTCAGTCAAGCTGCCTTCTGTATTACAAGAAGAAAACAACCCTCTTTTTGGCAAAGCCCTTGAAGCCGGACTAATTGCGGGGATTTGTTTTGCCTGTTCAAAGGTCTTGGGGGTGTTCGAAGTAAACCTCGCTTTGGGGCTGCCGATGCTGGATGACATGTATGGACATGCCGGCATGAAACCGTATTTGGCGGAGGATTATGAGGTGGTGAGCATCTAGCAATTAGCGGCGATGATTGACAATCCCCCTGCCGTAGATTATCCTTAACCCGCGTCTGGGCGGGACCGGCGCGGCGGAGCCCTGCGAACCCCGTCAGGTCCGAGAGGAAGCAGCGGTAAGGAGGTTTCTTCGGGTGTTGCCGGTTATCCTGCCCAGGCGCTTTGCAAATTATGGAACAAGAACCACACTCCACCACCCCCCGAGTCTGTTCCTATGAAGGTTCAGATTACCAGGATTCCTTTTGGGAAACCGGCACGCGCCGTTATGAAGACGCCGTGGAAGCCGTCGCGCTGCAGCGCCTGCTAAACCACCCGGGAAAACTGATGCTGGAGCTCGGCGCCGGGGCTGGACGCAACACCCCGCGCTATGCCGACTGGCAGCGAGTGGTGCTCTTGGACTACTCACGTACTCAACTAGCAAAAGCCCGCGAGCGTCTTGGTGACAACCAGCGCTACGTTTACGTGGCGGCGGATATTTACAAGTTACCATTTGTGGCAGGGCTTTTTGATGGCGCTACCATGATCCGCACCCTGCACCACATGGCAGACCCCAAACTGGCGCTCCAGAACATCCGCAACGTGCTGGCAGAAAACGCAGTTTTCATCCTGGAGTTCGCCAACAAGCGCAATCTCAAGGCAATCGCGCGCTGGCTGGCGGGAAAACAAAAGTGGAACCCCTTTGACCATGATCAGGTCGAATTTGTGGAACTCAATTTCAACTTTCACCCCAAAGAAATTCGCAAGTTGCTGAAAGAAACCGGCTTCAGGCTGCAAAAGCAGCTGGCAGTCTCGTTCTTTCGGGCGAATTGGTTCAAGAACCACATTCCTCATGACCGACTGGTCACAATAGACAGCGCGCTTCAATCCACCGGTGCCTGGGCACAGTTCACCCCCAGCGTTTTCTCGCGTACCATTACCCATGGCAGCTCTCCGATCCCAGGGGAGAATGCGTTCTTCCGCTGCCCGATCTGCGGTCACCCTCTGCCGGAAGCTGGCGCCAGCCAGAATTGTCCCGGTTGTGGGCGAGCCTGGGAATATCGCGATGGGATCTATGAATTCCGCATCCAGCCCGAAAGCTAAGTCTCCAATCTCAAAAAAGCTGCGACTGGTCTATTCTCTCAGCATGTTGCTGATCCTGATTGCCTGCAACTACCCAGGACGGTCTGAAAACCTGATCGCCGGCACTGCCACGATGGCTGCCGCAAGGCAAACAGCAGCGGCAATACTCTACCCCAGCCCCGGTCCGGGTGGCACACCAGTTGCTCCCCAACCGACAACTGTCATTCCAGGTGGGTCCACGTCTGAAGCGCCGACATATGTGGTTCCAACTGCTTTGCCCATCATAACCAGCACTCCATTTTCACCATATACCGGGCAGATTCCTGCCGGGATGACGCTCTACTACAGCCAGTCCGGCGAAACGCTTGAGAGCATTGCCGGGCACTTCCGCACTTCCATTGCCCGTTTGCAGAACCCGACCCAAGCCCACACCGATGGTTTTCTGGCTGCTGGCATCCCACTTTTCGTGCCAGACGCGCCGTTCCATGCCCCGTATGGCCAGTTCGTCCTGGCGGATAACCTGGTGATCTATGGGCGAAATGCTCAAAGCGTGGACGTTTCGGGGATAAGTTCCCGCGCGGGTGGCTATCTGAATCATTACGCAGAATACCTTCTTGAAGGCCGTTTCACCGGACCTGAGATTGTCGCAATGGTGGCTGTTGAGACTTCCATTGACCCGCGTTTGCTGCTGGCTGTGCTTGAATATCAGTCCGGCTGGGTGTATGCCTGGACAGAAGGCGCAGAAGAAGACAAATCCCCCTTGAATTATGAAGCTGTGGGTGTAGAAGGGCTTTACGAGGAGCTTCAGGTGGCAGCGCGTGAGCTTGCCCGCGGTTATTACGGTTGGCGCGAGGGCAGCCTGCAGACACTGCGCTTTGAAGATGAGAGTCAGGCAGCCATCCACCCGGAATTGAACGCAGGCAGTGTCGCGATCCAATATCTTTTTGCCGGTTTTTATACTCCTTCTCATTTTTTCCCAAACTTGTACGGTGAGGGTGGCTTTTTGGCGCTTTACCAGCAGATGTTTGGTGATCCTTCCCAGTTAGCATTGGAGGGGGGAGAGGTAATACCGGCGGGCTTGGCTCAGCCTACTCTGACGCTGCCTTTCCAGCCTGGGCTCACCTGGGCGCTCACTTCCGGTCCGCACATCACATGGCAAGTTGGCTCGCCTCGGGGGGCAATTGACCTCGCCCCACGGGATGACCTCCCGGGCTGCACCGTCTCCAATGTCTATGCAACCGCGTCGGCACCGGGGTTGGTGGTGCGCAGTTCACGCGGGGCGGTTGCAGTGGATCTGGATGGCGATGGCAACGAAGGCACGGGCTGGGTAATCATCTACATGCACCTGGCACGGGAGGGGCGGATTGCGGACGGAAGCTGGGTGAACACAGACGATCCGCTTGGCTATCCTTCCTGTGAAGGCGGTTTCAGTTCCGGCACCCATCTGCATATCACCAGAAAATATAACGGTGAGTGGATTGGCGGCAGTGGGACTGTGCCTTTTGTGATGGACGGCTGGCTGGCTGTTGCTGGGCAGGGGGCTTACGCGGGTACACTCGTGAGGGATGGGCAAACGGTGTATGTGGGCACCAGCGACAAAGAATATACCTGGATCAGGCGGGATGAGTAAGCCTGCCCCAAAGGCTTAGACCCGGCAAATATACAAAGCAGCTCGCGGTTCGACCGGTATGACCTGCAGATTCCCAAAAAAGTCGCGTAATTCACCCTGAACAACCTTGATGAAATTGAAATAGTCGCCACCCTCGCCCCATTCCGCGATACTGGTAATGAGAGAGCGCTTGTCATTGTAGTCGTGGATGATCACCAGGCTGCCCGCCAGGCGGCGCATTTCCGCGTAGAGAGCAAGCCGTTGGGGCGGCTTCAGACCGTGCGCAACGTACGAAGCCAGGCAGACATCAAACCCCTTTGCGAAGAACGGCAGTCCGCTGTTGACATCTGAAAGCACGCAGGAGGTGGTGTTGGGGCTGATCAAATTTTTCGCCTGACGCAGCATTCCTAGGGACGCATCCACCCCAGTGACCTGGTAACCGCGGTCGCGCAGGGCGCTGGCCATGGCTCCAGTACCGCAGCCAACGTCCAGAATGGAGTGGCAGTCCGCGAGAATCTCTTTGATAGGTTGGCGTTGATAGATCTCCAGGTAATTTTTGTACTGATAACCGAAAGTCCGCCCGTAGATGGGGGCTATTCGATCGAATAAGCGTGCTGAGCCATCAGAACTTGACTTTGCGCGCATGGTTAATCTGTGTTTTGACGAATTTGACTGACTGGCAAACCGCGTTCAACATTTTTGGCTTCATAAAGTGCGAACGCTTGCGGCTCCGCCACTTTCAGTTGCCTAACCAGATAGCGCACCATCAACAGCTGCGATCCCTGGATCTCACCGGGAAGTTGAGCGGCAAGGGAAGCCAGCCAGGGTTGGTAGGAGCGCGCCGCCAGGAACACCGGGCGGTTGTAGAGCTCAGGGATTGCCTTCTGCAGGTCGGAGAGAATCTGGGGGTCGTTTGCTTCAGGCGCGAGAACAGGCTGAACCCAGACGCCTTTGGGACCGTAATCCAGATCAGCGTAGCCAAGTAATTCGCCCTCGGGGTGGTATAGCACCAGCCCAAGCGCCGCTTTGCGCGTGAGCGGTTCGATCGGCTGAAACAACCCCGGAACAACGCCGCGGTAGAGGGAGGTCATGATGCGCATATCATTGGCGTTCCAGGTGCGCCAAAGGTGTACAGGCTTAGCGCTTTGCGCCGCTGCCTGGGCAAGGCGGAAAACAGTTTGGTTTGCCCAGGTGAGGAACCCAGCTTTTTTAAAGCCGCTGAGATGGGGAGATTCTTCGGGTAAGTCGCAAGTGATATAGTGTGTGCCCCACTTGCCGGCATTGGTGATCAGGTTTTCAAGTAAACAGGCGATGTCGCTTTGATCTGCGTCACTGGGGGCGCCAAGGAATGTCAGCTGCCCCTGGGTTTCATCCACCCTGCTGATCACCTGGGCGTAGCAGGGGCGTTCCGGATCGTTGTCACAATAGGCAATATACTGCTCCACGGGTGGAGAGATGCTGTGTACCAGGTTTCTTAGATTGAAAGGCTCTCCCCGCGTGACCAGGCGCAGATAGTCGAGGCTCTGCAGCAGGTCGGTCCGACGCAGGATGACCGAAAGGTCTTTGGGGTTCAGCCGGTGGATTCCGATTTTGCCAGCTCCAGGAAGTATTGATGAAAACGCAGATCGTCGGTGAGCTCAGGGTGGAAGGAAGTCGCGAAGAGCTTACCCTGCCGTGCAGTAATCGCGCGCCCATCAGGCAGGCTCAGCAAGGTTTGGGCTTCGCCCCATACCCGCGTGATGATTGGTCCGCGAATGAAGGTGAGGTGATAGGGTAGTTCAGGGGACTGCAGGAAAGGCACGGTAATCTCGATTTCGAAAGAGTCAATCTGGCGCCCGAAAGCATTGCGCTCAATTTCCATATCCATCAAGCTGAGCAAAGGTTGATCTCGCCCAACTTCTTTCGCCAGCAGGATGGCGCCGGCGCAGGTGCCCCAGATAGCCTGGTTCTGCCCAAAGGCACGTATCGGGTCCAGCAAATCGTAAGCAACCATCAGTTTCCCAATAGTGGTTGACTCGCCGCCGGGAATGATCAGGCCCTGCAGGCCTTCCAGGTGCTCCGGCAGGCGCACTTCTTTTACATCAGCCCCGAGTTTCTCGAGGCTGATACGGTGTTCACGAAAATCGCCCTGAAGGGCTAAAACGCCAATTCTCATCGGCACAAAGTCCTCTACCAGCCGCGTCCGGCCATCTTCTCAGCGTCGGGCAGGTTGACTGCTGAGCGCCCAACCATTGCCTCGCCCAGGTTGCGGCTGACTTCAGCCAAAATTTTGGGCTCGTTGAAGTGGGTGGTGGCTTTAACGATCGCTTGAGCGCGCTTGTGGGGGTCACCAGACTTGAAGATGCCCGAACCGACAAACACACCGTCCACGCCGAGCTGCATCATCAAGGCTGCGTCGGCAGGGGTGGCAATGCCGCCCGCGGCAAAGTTGACCACGGGCAAAGCGCCCAGTTCGCGTACCTGCAGGCAGAGCTCGTAGGGCGCCTGGATGTTCTTGGCAAAGGTCATCACTTCTTCTTCCGGGAGAGAAACGAGCCGGCGGATCTCGGAATACACCGAGCGGGCGTGGCGCACTGCTTCCACCACGTCGCCTGTGCCAGGTTCACCCTTGGTGCGCATCATGGCTGCGCCTTCGCCAATACGGCGCAGGGCTTCGCCCAGGTTGCGGCAGCCGCACACAAACGGCACTTTGAAGTCGTGTTTGTTGATATGGTAAGCTTCATCAGCCGGGGTGAGCACCTCGGACTCGTCGATGTAATCCACGCCGAGTGATTCAAGGATTTGCGCTTCCACAAAATGACCGATGCGGCATTTTGCCATCACCGGAATGCTGACTGCTTCCATGATCTTCAAGACCAGTTCCGGGTCACTCATGCGGGCAATGCCGCCGTCTGCGCGAATGTCCGCTGGAACGCGTTCCAGCGCCATCACCGCTACAGCTCCAGCATCTTCAGCAATCTTTGCCTGATCAGGCGTGACCACATCCATGATCACACCCCCCTTAAGCATTTCCGCGAGTCCTTTTTTGACCGCGAAACCAGAAACCTGTTCTTCCATGCAACCTCCAAATTGGTTTGTTTAATTATTGCGATTCTACCACGCTTGGAATGCCAACCACAGCCCTCCCCCCACAACCAATCGTTATTGCCATTCTTGTTATGGCAAAATCACTAATCGCGAGATTCTTAATGGGGTTGTTAGCAAAACCCTCCGATTAAGAAGTGTTCGCTGTTTATTGCCCTTCATGTATAATACTAAAGGGATTTCGTTGAACGCTTAGAGCATCGATGCTGTTTATGGAGGGAACGTGAACCGACCTATTTTAGTGCTGACAATTATTCTGATTTTATTTACTGCGGGATGTTCAAACAACCAGACTGTTCTTGAGAAAACTGAGACGGAAAGCGAAAACATCGGCGAAACCAATGTTGAAACCCCGCACGATAGTACTGCTTTACAAGATGCTTTATTCAATATTAAAAGCCAGATAAACATTGAAGAACACGGAGTACCGGGGAAACTTTTTTTTATCAATAATGATACGACTTTAGTTGTGGCGTTTGATAGAGTAGATGGAAGCCTGGGGCTCTGGTTTCAAGATTTAAAAGACATTAAGAATCACGATTATAAAGTGTTATCTTTGTTTCGTAGTATTGACGTTAGCCATCTTAGATGGATACCTCAGGCTGAAAAGTTACTTGCCGGAGTCTCTGTTGGGGATGCATGGGAAAGTCGAATGGCTCTTTTTAAACTTGATGGCTCAGAGATAGCCTATAACCCTGAAGAAGCTGACTATTTTAGCTTAGATGACGACGACATATTTATCATACCTGATGGTATAGCATATTTCTGGAGTTCAAATTCTCATAATGTTGGTGCCTGGTCTGTGGCTGTGTTTGATAATAAGACATTTGAACATAAATACACAAAATATGGAGGTGGCGAGACGCTAATACATACAAGAACTCTATCTCCAGATGGTAGTCGGTTTTTAAACGATCGTTTAATCATCAATCTGGATTCTGAAGATATTGAGAGAATTGAATTTGGCTGTCCGCTTGATTGTCCAGATTTTCGCCCCTATGGGAATTGGTCAAACACAGGGAAGTATATCTATTATTACTGCTGTAACAATTTGGAAAAAAACGGGTGCTTACAATTCGTTGATTTAGAAAGCGAAGACTATGAAAATAGAATTCTGAAAATTACGTACCCCGATACCGAAGAAGAAAGTAAGTTGTCCGAATCTTTTGTTTTTTCACCAAATGACGAAATGATTGCTTTTTTATTTTCCGTACATGATTGGCACATCATTGATTTTGATAAAGGCGTAATTGATTCCTATGAAAATATTGGGCTACAGGTATACGACACAAAAGACCTTTCACTCTTAAAAAATGTGATTTATTACAAGTCAACCTGTCACAGTGAAAATCCCGACGAATGTATTCTTGAGGGGTCTCTCCCGATTGTGCAATGGTCTGACAACAGCAATTACATCGCGACCATGTATCAAGGTAAGATTCAAGTGTTTGAAACCAGCGATTGGAGTGAGGTCATAACACTTCAATATGAGTACAATATTGATTATTAATAGAATCAAAATGTTCCTTCCGACAGGAAGAGACAACACAAGTAAACAACTTTAAGACTTTCGGATAAAAATTCATAAAGACAATTTCTAATCTGTAGGTGTTTGCTTGGCTGTTCGATTTCAGTTGAAAAACCCACTTTTATTTCGTCAATAAGGGCTTTAGTCCTTATTATTTGAAAATAAGTTTTGCATAATTGGTGCAGCAAAAAGAAAAGCTACCTATTGCGTCGATTGATGTAATTAATCAGCGTTATTTTGAGTTGGGAAATCCTAAGTGTGATAATCCTGCTGGTGGTATAACCTCCACAATGATGAAACGAGATATGCTATTGGTGTATAGCTTCTATGAATGCGATGACAAAATTGGTTTTTTCAATGAGATACAGCAGAGAGATTTTCTACCTGTGAGTTCACCTTCCTTTAGAGCTCGGTATATTTGCTGTCGTCGTAGCTTTCTTGTTTTTTCTCAAGCTCGGATTTTACTGGCGGCTGCTCGTTTGGTACAGCGCGGAACCTGCGTTCAGCGGTATCGAGCTGATCTGGCGAGGCGCGGCGAGCTGCCACTAACTTGCCGCAATGCGGGCAGCGCTCCAGGCGGACACCCACGAGATTAATACCCAAGAAGGAGCGGCTAAAAGGCTGCGCGCATCTGGGGCAGACTGCTCCGCCCCAAATACCGTATTGTACGCGCCCGTTTTCGTCATACTTGGTGTTCTTATTGGCATTTTTCTGCATAAAGAACTGGATTCCAATGCTTGCCACTGCAATACCGCCCACCAGGAGCAGGATCTTGAGCATGTCCTGATTGGCTTCGCCTTTTTCCACGAAGTTGGATACCAGAGCGTTGGTGGAATAGGTTTCGCCTGAGGTTGTTTTGACTTCAGCGGTCATCCTATGAACACCGGGATCGTAATTGTTGGTGTCGAATTGTACCTTGAAAGGATCAGCTGAAACCGTAGCCATCACCTCGCCATCCATAAAGAAAGTCACCTGCTGGATTTGCGCCTGCTCTCCCTTGATGGAAAGACTCATGCGTCCGTTGATGTCTGCCCCGTTGCCATAGCCCCAATCACGCATGATGCGCAAGGAAAAGGGAGAGTCTTGCGCCAAAACCGCGCTGTAGCTTAGAGCAAAGACTATCGCCAGCACAAAAAGCAGAATGATGCGTTTTTTCATAGTGTCCCTTTACTTCCACTTAGTCAAAATGTTTTCACGATCAAAGATCAGCGTACCCAAGTACAGAAGAGCGCCAGCCAGAACGGCGCAAATGATCACAGCGGCAACCATCGACTTCACATTCAGCGTGATCACGCCGAAGGATGAGGCTAAAAACACACCCATAAATGGCACAATCATCACACTCGCGATCTGCTCCGCCACGCGTGGGTCGTTGACGCGCGAAGACACAAAGATGGCAAACATGGCTGAAATGATCGCAAGCACTGGTCCAAGCAGCAGGATCCCCACCAGCCAGATCGGGCTAAGCGCGTAAGCGTGCACTTTGGAGCTTATGCCAAGGATGCTTATGCCAATATTAAAGATCAGAAATGAGAGGAAGGTAGCGCCAACGGCTGGGATCACCGCGGCAAAGCACTTGCCCGCCAGGAGTTCGGTTGTGGAGGTTGGCGTTGCCAGCAAGGGCTCAAGGCTGCGGGTGGTTTTCTCGCCAACGACACTATAGGCGGCAATGGTGGTCGGGATGATCAGCGGCATCATCACGAAAAAAAGCATGAATTGGCTGAGCATATACACCTGGGTGCACTCACCGGCGTTCATGCCACCGCAAAGACCCTTTGTTATTTCCGGTGGTAAGCCCGCTTCTTCCGCGCTGATGTTCACAGTTGTCGCGCTGGAGGTAACTCCGAGCATAACCAGCGGCAGCACCGCGAACAGGATCGGCATGATCAGGACCACGGA
>DAOOPV010000028.1:0-28477 GCA_035388405.1 Anaerolineaceae bacterium | reverse complement strand
GTGCCAAATCTAACCAAAAAAGAGGCCGATCCAACTTGCTTTTGGGTCAGCCTCCGAAATAATAAAACCGACAATTAAAGAGTTATCGGGGTAGGGTCAGGCCCCTGTGCCTGACCGCGGATAACGGTTAGCCACGGGAGGGGTACCCCTACAAAGATGGATGTAAAGTAGCAGCGACGCATGCGTCGCCTCTACTCCATGCGGGGTTATGGCGTCCGATACCGCGAACAGCCCGTCTTTGGGTAAACCCATGATGAGAGTTTTTTAGACGATTGCATTGACACCAGGTCGCATAAGTTGAAACAACAAAACTGCAATTTCCCCAAAGCGTTTGATGTAAAGAAAATTCGGAAAGTTAAATAAAAAGAGGCGACGATGGGATTTGAACCCATGATGAGAGTTTTGCAGACTCTTGCCTTGCCACTTGGCCACGTCGCCGTAAAAACAAAGCTGATATCGATTGCGGTATCAGCTTTGAAGTAAGCGGGCGATGAGGCTCGAACTCACGACCTTCTCCTTGGCAAGGAGACGTTCTACCAATTGAACTACACCCGCAGGTTTTATTCTCAGCCTCTAAGGGACCGAAGTTCACAGATTTTAGCATATGCATTTTGAATTGTCAAATGAAATTTTTGAAGAAAAGCTTCGGATCGAATGAGCCTGGTTGTTCAAAACTCAAGAGTCTCAATTACATCAAGGTGCGAATTTCCCAAAACCAGGTCGACTCCACATATCCCGATTTTATATTACAATTTTGGTCATAAAACACATCCTGGAGGAATTTACATGAGCAACACAATCGATGATCTCAAAACAGCGTTCGCCGGCGAAAGCCAGGCCTTTCAGAAGTACACTGCGTATGCCAAGAAGGCTGCCGCGGATGGCTTCACCAACATCGCCAAACTCTTTGAAGCAACCGCGCAGGCTGAACTAACGCATGCCGCTGGTCACCTCAAAGCCCTCGATAAAGTCCAGACCACCCTGGATAACCTGCAAGATGCCATCGACGGCGAAACTTACGAATTCACTGAAATGTATCCTCCCATGCTGGAAGAAGCCACTGCCACAAGCCACAGAGCAAGAGTGATGTTTGGTTATGCCGTGGCTGCGGAAGAAGCGCACGCGAGTCTTTACCAGAAAGCCCTCGAATCCGTCCGGGAAGGAAAAGATCTCGATATCTCTGACTTTTATCTTTGCCCCACCTGCGGTTACATCGAGGTTGGCACACGCCCGGAACGATGCCCAATCTGCAACATGATCGGTGAGAAATTTTTACACTACAAGGCGTAAAGAATAGGCTGATTGTTGCGAACTAAGCGCGCCTGCCGTCTTTGCGGTAGGCGCGCATGATGATGATTTTTGTGGGGTGATTGAATGGGGCAGGGTCAGCCGGAGTGTTTGAGACGATACTTTGCGCGTAGCCAGTGATATCTTGCGGTACCGAAACAATATCAATAATTTCCAGATATCCGTCAGCAGTAAATTTCCTGACGCTTTCCATCAATTCGTTACCTGGCAAAAACAAAGCATTATTGATCGCCACCAACCAGCCCTCGTGGCCGATTAGCGGGCGGACTTTGTTCACCAGACCCTGCCAGTTTTGCAGCAGGTCCACCCTGCCACGGCGTGTCTTTGAGAAAAGAGGGGCATCCAGTATGACGCAGTCAAAAAGCTCCGACTGGCTCTTGAAACTGGCAACCATCGGATAGAAATCCTGGCTGAGAGTGTGCATTGTGCCAGTAAACTGGTTCAAAGCCTGTGAACGCTTTGCCACTGCCAGAAAATTGGGATTGAGATCGATCTGAACCACTTCCCTTGCGCCGCCAGCCAGGGCGGCGATACCGAGCGCGCCGGTGTAGGCGAAGCAATTCAAAACACGCGCATTTTCCATCTGCTGGCTGAGCCACAGGCGCAGGTTGCGCGTGTCTGGGTAGAAGCTGGAGTCCTGATTGAGCTTGAGGTCCAGCGCGTAGTTTACGCCATTTTCTTCGACAAAAGTCGAAATTTGCTCGCCGCGAATCAGTACACCCTGGCGTAGTTTGGGATCCTGAGCGTGGCGCTGCTTGAGCAGGACGCTCTGCACCACTGGTAGGGCTTCGGTATAAAGCTGAGCTATGAACTGGTGCAAAACACCCCGGGAGGACACCTCCCTTTCATGGTCCGAGATGACCAGGGTGTTGGCGTAGAGGTCAACCGTTAGGTGCGGCAAGCCTTCATAAAAACCATTAAAAAGTCGAACGGCATTAGTGGCGCTGAGAGAAGCATCTTTCAACCGGAGGTCAAGGCAGACCTCGAGTATTCTCTGCAACTCGGCGGATGAAAGATTTGTGCTGCTATCCAATAACTCGCTCATGCTTTACAATTATTCCTAAACTAATCTTATCATCAGAGAGACACCATGATCCTCGATAAATTCGCGCAATTCAATCCCATAATCCAGGCTCTGCTGGGCACTGCCTTCACTTACGCCATGACTGCTCTTGGCGCCGCAGGGGTGTTTCTTGGTAAGGAGATCAATCGTAAATGGCTGGATGCCATGATGGGTTTTGCCGCAGGCGTGATGATCGCCGCGAGTTACTTTTCCCTGCTGGCTCCCGCGATCGACATGTCTGAAAGCCTGGGTGTCCCTTCATGGTTACCGGCTGTGATCGGTTTTTTGGCAGGCGGTGGTTTTCTACTGTTGGTGGATAAGCTTTTACCGCACCTTCATCCGGGGGAGGATCAACCGGAAGGTGTCAAGAGCTCCTGGCAGCGAAGTGTCCTGCTGGTTACTGCAATTACCCTGCATAACATTCCTGAAGGTTTGGCGGTAGGTGTGGCTTTTGGCGCCGCGGGTGCTGGCATCGAAGGGTCAACTCTTAGCTCAGCCATCGCCCTGGCATTGGGTATCGGCATTCAAAACTTTCCTGAAGGCATGGCGGTTTCGATGCCGCTGCGCGGTGAAAACGTCAGCCGGAAAAAGGCTTTCTTGCTGGGGCAATACTCTGGCATGGTTGAACCGATCGCGGCGGTTATTGGCGCATGGGCAGTCTTATCCATTCGCGGTCTGCTTCCTTACGCCCTGGCGTTTGCCGCCGGCGCGATGATCTACGTGGTAGCGGAAGAATTGATCCCCGAAGCGAAACGCTCAGCGGGAGATCACTCAGATGTGCCAACGATTGCGGTCATGCTGGGGTTTGCGGTTATGATGCTGCTGGACGTCGCGCTGGGTTAGCCCCCGAGTTTTTGCCAGACCTGGTATAAGCCCAGATTGCCTTCCTTGCCGTCCGAAAAGAATTCATCCTGAAGGACCAGTCCCTGCGATTCTCCTAATGCGCGTAATTCTGACGGATAGAAGTGATGGACGTAGCGCAACTTTGCCGGCTTGCCCGGGTCAGCCCGCCAATCCATCAAAAGATCGGTTTCTCCCAGGAGGTCATCCTGAATCCCGATTGGCTTCCACTGAACCAAGTGTTTTTCGAGACGCTCATTTCCTAAAACTTGCCAGCAGGAGAGGAAGAGGAAGCCATTGGGGTGGAGTTTTCTTCTCACAGATGAAAAAAATTGCCGGTGCAGATCAGCACCGGGCAGGTGGTGGAGCGTGGCAAAGGAGCAAATGGCATCTGCCCGGTCAACCGCATCCAACCAGTCAAATGTTGCCAGTGAGCCTTGCCAGAAAATGTAACGGCCAAAGTCAGCATCCTGAGTTGCAGCTGCTGCTTGTTCCAGGAAAAAGGTGTTCTCGTCGACGCCAACGTAACTGCCGGAAAAGCCTTCGCTTTTGAGCAATTCCGCCAGGTTGCCATTGCCGCAGCCCAGGTCCAGCACTACTTCGGCCTGCATAATTTGGGGGAGCAGACGCTGAACGCCGGGTTGGACGCTGTGGCGCGTGGCAGCAAAGGACTGCGCGTAGGTAGCGTAAAATTCCTGGTTCACGCGCAAGAGTTTTTCGACCATTTTGGGTTGCATGTGCTGATTTTATCAGTAAGTCTTGCATCTGGAATCTGTTAATAACCGTCAGGAGGTTGTGTAACAAGTCGATCCTTGCACTCCAGAAAAAAGAACTTGCCCTGAGGTAGAATTGAAATCCATGACTACCTCGACCGAACGTGAACGCTGGCAAAAGAAGCGCCAATATTCCCCCCAGGAGCTCGACCTGGCTCTCAAAGTACTCGAAGCCGTGCGGGCTGGGGCTGAGGTGCGCCAGGCTCTGAGGGCAAACCCACTCCCAGAAGGGAGGGGTTTCCTCGCCAAGCACGCTCTGGTAGCTGCTTATAGGCGCATGGTGGAGGCGGGTGAGTGGGAGGAAGATCCCGTTTTACTCTCAAAGATCCGGATGAAGCCCATCCGCACACTTTCGGGCGTGACCACTATCACCATCCTCACCAAACCCCACCCCTGCCCGGGCGAATGCATTTTTTGCCCGAGTGAAGCTGGCCTGCCGCAATCGTACCTTTCAGACGAACCAGGCGCGCGCCGCGGTGTTGAAAACCACTTTGACCCCTATCTGCAGGTAAGTTCACGGTTAATCGCTCTGCATCAGGTCGGCCATCCAACAGATAAAATCGAACTGCTCATCCTTGGGGGATCCTGGTCTGCGTATCCTTCGGACTACCGCGAATGGTTCATCCGGCGTTGTTTTGAGGCGCTCAACGAGGAAAATCCCCTGGACAACCAGGGTCCAGTTTCTTTGGCTGAAGTACAGGCACGTAATGTCCATGGTCTTCATCGCAATGTGGGGCTGGTCATCGAAACCCGCCCTGACCTGGTCACACTCGAAGGTTTGCTGGAGTTGCGCCGGCAGGGCGTCACCAAAATCCAAATCGGCGTTCAAAGCATGGATGACAAAATCCTCTTGCTCAACCGTCGCGGACACACCGCAGAGGATGCAGAAACTGCAGTCGCCCTCATCAGAGCTGCAGGATACAAGGTGGTGGTGCATTGGATGCCCAATTTACTTGGCGCAACCCCGGAAAGCGATCGGGAAGATTTCAAGCGTTTGTGGCGCGAGGCAGGATTACAACCGGACGAGCTCAAGATTTATCCTTGCCAGCTGCTGGAATCCGCAGAACTCTACCGGTACTGGCAAGCGGGAGAGTATCATCCGTACTCAGAGGATTCCTTGATCTCGCTGATTGCCGATGTGAAGCTGGAAGTGCCCCGTTTCTGCAGGATTAACCGTGTTATCCGCGATATCCCTTCTCCCCTGGTAGTGGAAGGAAACCGCAACACCAGCCTGCGGCAGGACGTTGCCTTGCTATTGCAGCAGCGCGGGCAGCAATGCCAGTGTATCCGCTGCCGGGAGATCCGGTACGGCAAGGTCGAGCCCGGGTCGCTTAAGCTGACCGACCAGGTCTACCTGGCAGGTCAGGCGGAAGAGCATTTCCTGTCCTTTAATACTCCTGACGATAAAATCGTAGGCTTTCTGCGATTATCGCTGCCTAAAGTTGAAACCAATCCCGCCATCCCTGACCTTCATCAGGCAGCGATAATCCGGGAAGTGCACGTGTACGGGCAGTCCCTTGAGGTGGGCTCTGAGCAAGCTGGTGCAGCGCAGCACATTGGCTTGGGTACACAATTGTTGCAAGCGGCAGAACGTATTGCCAGAGATCGCGACTATCTGGGATTGGCGGTGATTTCGGCGGTAGGCACGCGCACTTACTACGCTGACCGGGGCTTTGAACTCGGCGAGCTTTACATGCGCAAGTCTCTTAATTAAAAAACCGCTGATGTGCAAGACGCCAGCGGTTTCTCTGTCAATCCAATCCTAACCCTTGTTGTGAGGGATGTATGGAAGAATCTTTGCAGCGAAGTTGGCAGCATTTACAGATTGCAACCAGACCTTACCGGGACCCTGAACGGAACTGAGGAATAACCCTTCTCCGCCGAAAAGGACATTAGTGAAGCCCTTGACGGTTTCTACGTCGTAGAAAACGCGGGATTCGAACAGAGCGACATTGCCAGTATCAACCTTGAGGCGCTCACCTGGGGCAAGTTCCTTTTCCACCACGGTTCCATCGAGTTCGAGGAATACGATGCCGCGACCACTCAGCCGCTGCATAATAAAGCCTTCACCGCCAAAAAGGCCGGCTTTGAGCTTGGTCACATAAGTGGAGAGTTCAACGCCAGGTGTGGCACATAAAAAGGCGGATTTTTGGGCGATGTATTCCTTGGTGCCATCCAGTTCCAGTGCGATGATGGCTCCGGGAAAAGAAGACGCAAGTGTCATCTCTGCACCGCTTGCCAGGGCGGTATAGGTGGCCATGAACAGGGACTCGCCGGACAACATACGTCCGAGGCCTTTCATCAAACCACCACGTACGTTGGTTTCCATGTTGAAATTGTCGGTCATCCAGGTCATACCACCAGATTGGGTGAAAATGGCTTCATTGGCTTCGAATTGCAAACTGACTGCGGGTAATTTGTCTCCAAAAATTTTGTATTTCATGATAGTCCTTTCACTATTAGAGGAATTGTAATTATCTTGCTTATGGTAATAAAGAGAAAGCTTGTGGCATGCACAAGCTTTCACAAAACTGATTATTTACCTAATTTTCGTCGCTGGCAGAATTCGCTGTTGGAAGCGGATTTGTATCTTCTTCTTTCACAGGGTGAGGTACAACCGGGATGGCGTAGCGTTGTTCGATGCGGGTCAGCATATCCACGCGTCGTTGGTGGCGCTCGCCCTCGTAGGAGGCATTCAACCAGCCTTCAGTAATGAGAGTTGCCAAACCGCTTGCCACCACCCTTGCTCCCATGCAAAGCACATTGCTGTTGTTGTGCCGCTTTGAGAGGATGGCGGAGTAAGGTTCGCTGCAAGCTGCAGCCCGAATGTTGGGAATTTTATTCGCAGCGATGGACATACCAATTCCGGTGCCGCAGATCAGTATACCGCGGTCAAATTCAGAGGAGATGATGGCTTTGCAGACAATTTCTGCAACGCGTGGATAGTCGCAGCTTTCCTGGGTGTGGGTACCAAAATCCTCATAGGGAATCATTCGGCTGTCCAGATAAGCCTTGAGTGCTTCTTTTAATGCCAATCCCGCATGATCAGAACCGATTGCGATTTTCATAGTCACCTCTTTTGATTGCGTTGTCGTAATTATACCGAATTCCTGAAGAGTCCTTTGGGAAAATGTATGATTGCACAGCTTTTCAGGTGTAGAGCACCCAGCTTGACATTACGGCTGTTTGCTGTTCAAATTAAACCGACTGGTCGGTTTAATATTCTGACAAGGAGCTTCATGCAAAATAAATTATCATCCCGCGACAAACTCCTGGAGTCTGCAGCAAAGCTTTTCCTGGATAAAGGTTACGAAGCAGTATCCGTGAACGATATCTGCAAACATGCAGAAGTGAGCAAGGGCTCTTTTTATCATTATTTTGAGACCAAACAGGCGCTTTTTATGACCCTTATGGAGAACTGGTCGAGTAGAGTGATGCAATCTGCCCTGAGTCAACCCATTTCTGCCGATAGGAAGATCAAAAATGTTCTGATTGAGATGCCGCATCAGTTTAATACAGCATTCACGGTAATTCCAAAAGGTTTTCCGATACTGGTTGATTTTTGGCGGCAGGCAATGGGGGACCCAACTGTTTGGAAGACCGCTGTTAAGCCCTATCGATACTTCACGGGTTTCTTTATGCGAATCATCGAAACTGGTCAGCTCGATGGCTCGATCCGCAAAGATGTCGACAGTGAGATCCTGGCACGATTGCTCGTTGCGGTTGCCATGGGATACTTACTGGAAGCGACTTATGACCAGGACAAAGCCGATTGGTCTGCTATCACTTCAGAAGGTCTTAAACTGCTTCTTGAAGGCATTGGAGGTACAAAGTGATTTTGGTTACTGGTGGGGCAGGTCATCTCGGAAACGTTTTGGTGCGTACTTTGCTCGAAAAAGGTGAGAAAGTGCGTGTACTGGTTCTGCCTGGTGAGGACGTCTCTTCATTGGAAGGGCTTGATTGTGAACGGGTGGAAGGTAATGTTCTTGATCCGGAGAAACTGCGTTTGGCAATGCAAGGTGTTGACCTTGTCTATCACATGGCTGCACTGGTGGCGATCACCTCAGATAAGTATGAGCTGATGTACAAGGTCAACGTGGAAGGAACGCGCAATGTGATCGCAGCCTGCCATGAGATGGGAGTACGCCGGCTGGTTTACACCAGTTCCATTCACGCCCTGGGTCGTCCTGAGGAGGGCACCACGGTCGATGAGACCGTCGAATTTGACCAGACCAATCCCTCAGGTGCTTATGACCGGACCAAAGCCATCGCTTCAACGCTTGTCCAGGAAGCTGCAAAAAACGGTTTGGACGCAGTTATCGTTCTGCCCACCGGGGTGATTGGTCCGAATGATTTTCGTCGTTCTGAAATGGGTGAGATGCTGCTGGCATGGATGCAGCAAAAACCTTCCATCTCGACCGATGGCGCTTATGATTTTGTGGATGTACGGGATGTGGCGGAAGGGCACATCCTTGCCGCGGCGTCAGGTCGTAGCGGGGAGGCATACCTGCTTTCGGGTACCCAGGTGACGGTGAGTAATTTCCGGCGACTAGTCCAGGACGCAGCTGGCATCCGCTCACACGAAATCAAGATCCCCGGTTGGTTCGTGAAGTTCATTGCTCCGCTGGCAGAGTTCTTTTACAAAATAACACGGACCCGCCCACGGATTACGAAGTATGCCATCGAGACTCTTCAAAGTAATTCATGCATCACGTGTCTCAAAGCTGAAACAGAACTGGGATACCGAAGCCGACCTCTCCGGGAAACGGTATCCGATACAGTTCTATGGTGGGGTGAGAATCGGAAACGAATAAAACCTTCCTTGCGGAAAAGTTCTCTTTGATTTTTTTGGAGGTAAAGGTTCTTTATTTTTTGTTTGCCAGAAGAACCAGATCCCCACTAGAGGTTGTTGCATAGGGATCAGCAGCAAGATTACCGAAGAGCATGATGTTAGAAAATCCAAGAGAGACAAGTTCCTTGCTCAATTCTCCTGAATAAATTGGTAATAGGTGGGTGGAAGTAAGTTGGGTTTGCCAGGGATCGTTGGCTTTTCTATGAAGTGAAAGGATATTGAACTGGATCTTGCCATCTGCTTCAAAGTCGTAAAAACGCAGAAAGAGCCATTCTGTTGAGCCGTCCTTCACAGTTTGCGGTTCCATCCAGCGCTTTTTTTCTCCCATAACCAAATCAAAGTTGCGCATTTGAAGCAAAAGCAATCCGCCAGGTCGAAGGAGATCCCTGAAGTCCTGAAGAGTCTTTTTCAGGTCCAATTCGGACGAAACATGGGGCAGGGAATTACCCAGGCATAAAACCGCGTCGAACTCTCCGGGCTGACCGAAGCTTTCGCTGATATTCCCGAAGCCTGCTGTGCGGAAAGTCACCTGAACTCCAGCTGCTTTGGCATTGGCATCCGCCAGGCTTACCATTTCCGGGAAAAGATCCGAACCAGACATCTGAAACCCATGACTTGCCAGGGCAATCGCATGGTGACCGGTGCCGCAAGCAGTGTCCATGACCCGAACTTGGCTGGGGTTATCTGCGAGTAAGCGCAATTGCTGCTCCAAAAAGGGGAGTTCGTAAGCCAGGCGGCTATCCCAATTGACAAAATAATCATAAATTGTTGCGAGTTTGTCGTACATACTACTCTCCTTTTAGGGGTTGGCAGTGCGGGCAAAAATGAGTGCCTCTTTGTCCTATAGTCGTCTTGTTGATTGGCTGACCGCAGCGAGGGCAAGGATTGTTGGTCTGTTGATAAACCTGGAAGTGGTTCTGGAAGTCTCCCCCCCGGTAGACCCAGTCAATACTGGCGCCGTTGGATTCGATTCCTCGCTCCAGGGTGTATCGGATGGCTTCCAGCAGCCTGGCAGCATCCTGTATATCAAGTTTTTCGCTGGATTGGAGAGGGTTTATGCCCGCTCGAAATAGTGCTTCGTCAGTATAGATGTTTCCCATGCCGGCCAGAAAGTGCTGATCCAGCAGGAGGGGCTTTACTGCCCGCTTTCTTTGATGCAACATTTCATGGAAGCTGTCGGGGGTCAAGGCAGGGTCATCCGGTTCTGGTCCCAAAGGAGCAAATAAGCTCTGCGTGTCATGGACCAGCCATGCTCTGCCGAATTTTCGTGTGTCACTGAAGCTGAGGCGCCAACCGGATGTAAAATCCAGAACCATGCGGTCGTGCTTTGCGAGAGGGGTTTCGGACGTTACCACCTTCAGATCGCCACTCATGCGCAGATGGAATACCAGGATCGATTCAGTAAGTGTCAGGGTTAGAAATTTGGCTCTGCGCCCAACCTCTCGAATCGATTGTCCTGAGAGCAGTGCCTGGAATATTTCAATATCTGGTTCTGCGAGCGTTCGAGGCCAGAGCAGCCGAGCCTTCAGGATCGTTTGTCCAATTAATGACGGAGCACCAGCGGTGCCCTGTCTTAAGTTTCTTGCAATGGTTTCGACTTCAGGAAGTTCAGGCACTGCGTTTACTCATTAAACATAGCTCCAACGCTTGAGCCTTCATTTGCCCGTTTGATTACCTCTGCCAGCAAAGGTCCAATGCTGATGATGGTCAGCCGGTCACCAAAAAATGCTTGCTGCTCAGGTGACATCGGGATGGTGTTGGTGGTTATGAATTGTTTCACTGGCAAAGCGGACAGCCGTTCGGATGCATTGGATGAGAGAACGGGATGGATAAAAACGACATAAACATCCCTGGCACCGTTCAATTTCGCCACCTGAACTGCCTGTACGATCGAGCCACCAGTGTCGATTTCATCATCAATCAGCAAAACATCCCGTCCGTTTACATCACCGATCAGGTTCAGCGCCTGGGTGTGCTCTTTGTTGTCGATGCGGCGTTTTTCGATAAACGCCAGGGGGATATTGAGGGCTTGCGCATAACGTCTGCCGTGCTTGGCAAAACCAAGATCAGCTGTCAGCAGAACGGGATTGTTGAGGCTTGGTAATTTTCCGAGTAAGTAGGGCTTCAGGATATGGTAAGCAGAAAGCACATCGCCTGGGATGTCAAAAAATCCTTGGATTTGTCCAGCGTGAAGGTCCATGGTGATATAGCGGTCAGCACCAGCGGTTTCCATCATCTGCGCCACCAGCTTGGATGTGATCGGAACACGCGGCTGGTCTTTGCGGTCTGACCGACCATAGCACATGTAGGGGAAGACCAATGTGATGCGACCGGCTGAATCCAGTTTTAGAGTTTGCGCCAGAATCAATAATTCCATCAGGTTGCGGTGAACCGGCATGGAAGTGGTCTGAATAATGTAACAATCCTGCCCACGCACTGAAGAGTGCAGTTTGACAAACAGGTTCTCGTTGGTGAATTCAATTATGTCACGGCCACAAAGCTCCAGCCCGAGGTTATCAGCAACCTCCTTGGCCAGGTCCAGGGAAGCCGTTCCAGCAAAAAGGCGGATATTACCATAGAGCAAACTGTGCATCATCTTACCAGGGGTCATCTCTAATTGCATTCCTTTCAGCTTTTGATCCAATCCGATTTCAAAATACTCATCACGTGGACGTCAATGTACCGTCCATGTTTATACTCGGCCTGCCGTAAAGTGCCTTCGTAGACAAATCCGGCTTTTTCATACGCTTTTCGGGCTCTTGGGTTGGTGTCGTAAACCCTCAGCCAGATGCGGTTCAGATTGAGTTCTTCGAACCCATAGCAGCACATGGTGCGCATTGCTTCAGTGCCAAAACCTTTATTCCAATAATCTTTCTCACCAATCATGATCCCAATTTCGACGGAACGCGCGATTTGATTGATGGGGAAGAAAGATGTGTTTCCAATCACCACCCACTTGTCATCGTGAAGATCGGGGTGAACTTCAATCACCAGCGTGTGCTGATCGATCGGGCGTGCCTTCATGGCGTCGAACCAACCTTCTTCTTCTACTGTCCCCATGGGAGCGTAGACTTCAAGGTTTTCGACAACTTCCGGGTCGTTGATCCAGCGCAAGAATTGCGGAATGTCCGCACGTTCGGCAGAACGTAGGCGAAGGTTGTGACCGTAAAGGTAAGGCATCGCGACTCCTATGGCTCCAAGCGGTTCGGACCCCTGAACAGGTAAACGGCATCCCGAATGGTGGGGAGGTTAAGCATAACCATCAAGAGGCGGCTCAGCCCCAACCCAAGACCGCCATGCGGCGGGCAGCCAAAGCGGAAAAAGTTAAGATAGTTTTGGATCGGTTCCAGCGTCAGCCCTTTATCAAGAGCCTGTTGCGCCAGTTTTTCGTAGCGATGTTCACGCTGAGCACCGGTAGTGATTTCCAATCCCCGTCCCAGCAGGTCGAAGCTCTTGGTCAGGCTAGGGTTGTCCTCGTGGAGCATGTGGTAGAAGGGTCGCACGGTGAATGGCCAGTCTTTGACAAACACAAAGTCATGACCAAAGTTTTGCTTCACGTACTCGCCAAGCGCACGCTCCGCACCGGGGTCAAGGTCGCCTTTCCGCTCAGGAGGGAGCTTGTAATCCATTCCTTTAAGGATCTGATAAGCTTCCGCCATCGTCAAGCGTGGGAAGGGGACGGTGGGAACTTCGAAGTCGATGTCAAAATTCGCTTTGATGGCATCGTGGAACTTCGCGTCAATTGCCTGGTAAACATAAGCAAGCCATTTTTCCGTGAAAGCCATCACGTCTTCGTGGCTGTTGATCCAGGAAATTTCAAAATCCACACCGGTGAACTCGGTCATGTGGCGCGAGGTGAAAGAGGGGTCAGCCCGGAAGACTGGACCGATCTCAAAAATGCGTTCAAATCCAGCGGCTTGCGCCATTTGTTTGTAGAACTGGGGAGATTGCGCCAGGTAGGCGGTGCGGTCAAAGTATTCCACCTTGAAGAGTTCCGCGCCGCTTTCGCTCGGGGTGCCCATGATCTTGGGAGAATGGACTTCAATAAAACCGTTTTCGATCCAATACTCGCGCATAGCTTGCTCGGCACAGGTTTGGATTTCGAAGATCAGGCGATTACGTTCGCGGCGAAGATCCAGGTAGCGCCAATCCATACGATAATCCTGGTCGGGCAGGGTGTCGGCGAAGGGTTCGAAGGGCAAGGGCAGCTCCGCGTTGTTTTCAACGTTGAGCGATTCAAGTTGAACTTCGATGCCTCCGAGTTTTACCACCTCATTCTCGACCACTTTGCCTGTGATCGTTAATGCAGATTCTGTCCCCAAGGTGGAAATGGCTTCTGCGAGTTCCGGATTGCCTTTTTTCCAGTGAGCAATTTGTACCAGCCCGGTTCTGTCTCGAAGGATCAGGAATTGCATGCTTTTTTGATCGCGCAGGGTTTGAAGCCAGCCCTTGAGGGTGACCTCCTGACCGATTTTTGCCTTCAGGTCTTTAATGTAAGTTCTTTCCATATGGTCTTACTCCGATGATTCCAAAGTGTTAGTTCGATTATACGTCAATAATACTCTAACTGCCTCATTAGGGGAAATTACGCGTTTTTGCGCCTGTTCGATCAGGGAATTGATCATTTCTGCGGGCACCTTCAGGTTGAAATCGCTGAGCAAACCAGCAACAAGTTGGTGGCGAATGTTTGCCCGAATGGCTGCCTGATCTTTTGCGTGCCATTGCCCACTTTGACGCAAGTAGGCTGCATGATTGAGGATGGCGTCGGTCAATTCCTCGATACCTTTGTACTCGCTTGCCACCGTCTTAAGAACAGGGGGTATCCAATTTCCGGATGCGGACTCGTTTGAAGAGATATCCTGGAAGTCTTCAAGGTGGTGTCTTCCGTTATTTATGTTCCTGGCATAACCCATTTCGACCATGTTCCTGAGGTGCGTGACGCTTTGGTCAGCTCCAGGACGATCGGATTTGTTGACCACCAGGATATCCGCGATCTCCAAAATCCCAGCTTTGATCGATTGAATGTCATCCCCTGTGCCAGGGGTGTCGACCACGATGGTCGTATGTGCCAGGTTAACCACATCCACTTCAGATTGTCCAGCGCCGACCGTCTCGATCAGGATAAAACCGTAGCCGGCAGCATCAAACACCTGGCTGAGGGCTTCCGTCTGCTCTGCCAACCCGCCAAGCGCTCCTCGTGAAGCCATCGAACGAATGAAGATTTGCTTATCGTCCTGCAGGTCGAGCATACGCACCCGATCGCCCAGGAGCGCGCCACCGGTGAAGGGGCTGGAGGGATCCACGGCGATGATGGCAACTTTCTTGTCGGGTTCCCGTCTGCGCAGCTCGCGCGCCAGGGCATTCACCAGGGTGCTTTTACCCGAACCGGGCGGACCAGTGATGCCAATTTTCTGCGCAGATCCAGTCTCGAGGAAGAGCTCCTCAAGCGCAGCTATGCCGACACTGGTTCCATTCTCAACCTGGCTCAAAATGCGAGAAAGGGCAAGTCTGTTGCCCTTTCTCAGCGAGTCGATTAATTCTGAGGTCATGCCTACGCTTTCGCTTTTACAGCTTCACGAATGTCTTTGCAGACTTCGCGTGTGTCTGTGCCAGGTCCGTAGATCTTGAAAACGCCCTGGTTGAGCAGGATCTGGATGTCATCCTCAGGAATAATGCCGCCCAGGAAAATCACCACATCCGTTTGTCCGTTTGCTCTCAGGTCAGCGATCACTTGCGGCACCAGCGCGTTGTGTGCGCCGGAAAGGATGGAAAGACCAACAACGTCCACATCCTCCTGCAAGGCGGCTTCGGCGATCATTTCGGGGGTCTGGCGCAAGCCGGTGTAGATGACTTCCATGCCGTCATCCCGTAGTGCGCGCGCCACAACTTTAGCGCCCCGGTCGTGACCATCCAAGCCAGGTTTGGCAATCAAAACGCGAATCTTTTTCTCGGTCATTGACTCTCCTTTTCGTTGTCGCTTAGATTATAACGCCTTCCAGGGGCTTTTTGGCTGTTCTTGTTGCCCTGAAATGGGTCCTACAGAGAGGCTATTTCCCGGCGATTTGGTTGGTTCGATACTTATCGCTTCCTTTTATCTGAAGTATCTCGCCATAATACATCCGGTGATAATCTCCACCTTCATACTTCTCATGGATGAAAGGTGCAAGGAATTGCTCGGGATTGAAATCAGAAAAATAGATCTTCTTACACTCCACACTCAATTCCGCCTCAGCAAAGGTCGGCGAGCTAACCAAATCCGCTGCAACTGGCGTCAGCCGAGTTTTCAGCAGTTTATCTTCATCTCTGCCCGAGTGGTTGCCCAGGTAACCCAAATCCCTTCGAAAATCAGATGGAAAGGCAGTCAGAGTGAAATTATCAAATCGCTCCATGAATTCGTAGGTGTAGCGGCTTGGGCGTACCACCACCAGTGCTGCAGGAACGCTCCACATCGTGCCGAACAAGCCCCAGCCGATGGTCATACAGTTGTATTCCCCTTTGGCAAAGTCGCCACTGGTCAGTAATACCATCTGGCGATCAAAAAGATCGTGCGGTTGAACTGAAAATTTAAAGGGGTCAATCACAAGAAGATCCATGCTTACCTCCATATTTTTTAATGCCCCTATTGTAACAAATTGGGCTGGCTGCTTGTTGTATAATTGCAACAAGGTCTATGTTTAAGAAAAGCAAGCAGCGTCTGAACCTGATCATCCGTTGGGGGGGAACAATTCTCTCGATCGGCATCATGATTTATTTGCTTAGCCGGGTTGGCTGGGAGGAAGCCTGGCAGACCATCCGCCGGCTGACAACCTGGCGCGTTACTCTAGTTCTTGTCCTGGTTTTTGTGTCCCGTCTGGCGACCTTTGGCAGGTGGTATACGCTTTTAAAAAATCAAACTCCCACGCTCAGCCTTACAGACACGCTTAAACTCACCTTTGCAGGGCTTTTTGCCTCAAACGTGCTTCCTACCACGATTGGTGGCGATGTGCTGCGCCTGACGGGGGCAGTTCGGCTTGGGCTGAGCACCAGCCTTGCTGCGGCTTCGCTGGTGGTGGATCGCCTGGTTGGTATGACGGGCATGGCACTGATGCTGCCTTTTTCCTTGCCTGGGCTGATGGCTTATCTGCATCCACGTACACTATCCACCTCGACGGGAAGCATGGCAGTGCCGCTCCTTAACCGCATAAAGATCGGGGTTCGAAAGGTACTGCAAAATCTGCGTTTTTGGTCAAAACACCCGCTTATCCTTTTGAAGGCTGGAAATGTGGTAACTAGTCACTGGCAGCTGAACAAGAAAGAGATAATCAGAAGGAGATCTGCAAATTTGCTTATCTCACAAGGATAAGTAAATTGCAGTCAAGGAAGTCTATCCAAAATTACGAGCCAGTTTATCCACACAGTCGGGTATAATTTTTAACAATGAATATGAAGAGTGACGAAAGTGTCCTGGCAGGGCACAAACACCCGGAAGATCCGGTGGATTTGGCTTTGCGCCCCTCTGCTTTGGATGAACTGATCGGGCAGGACCTGGTCAAGGAAAACCTGCGAATCCAGATCCAGGCAGCCAAGCAACGTCAGGAAGCCTTGGAGCATGTGCTATTCCACGGACCTCCAGGACTCGGAAAGACGACCCTGGCGCACATCCTCGCGACCGAAATGGGGGTCAACATCAAAGTCACCTCCGGTCCCGCGATTGAGCGGGCAGGCGACCTGGCAGCCATCCTGACCAACCTCCGGGCGGGCGACATCCTGTTTATCGATGAAGTGCATCGTTTGGGGCGCATGGTGGAGGAGATCCTTTACCCTGCCATGGAAGATTACGCCCTGGATATCATCATTGGCAAAGGACCGTCCGCACGTTCGGTGCGCCTGAAACTACCACGCTTCACTGTGGTCGGCGCAACCACCCGCCTGGCACTACTCAGCGCGCCCCTCAGAGCACGTTTTGGGGCAGTCTATCGTCTTGATTACTACGACTCCAAAGCCCTTTCCGACATCGTTCGGCGGGGAGCCCGCTTGTTGAATGTTCCCTGCGAAGAGGATGGCATCCTCGAGATCGCCCGCCGGGCACGCGGCACGCCCCGCATTGCCCTGCGTATGCTGCGCCGCGTACGTGACTACGCCGAGGTCAAAGCTGGTGGTCAGATCACCGCGCAGGTCGCTGAAGCCGGTTTGAGCATGATGAACATCGACGGAATCGGCCTGGATGAGATGGATCGCCGCATCCTGTTGACCATTATCGAGAAATACAACGGCGGACCTGTGGGCCTGAACACGATTTCCGCTTCAGTCAGCGAAGAGCCCGACACCATCATGGATGTGGTTGAGCCCTATTTGCTGCAGCTTGGCTTCATCGACCGCACAGCCCAGGGGCGCGTGGCGACCAAAGCCGCGTACGATCACCTGGGGATAACGTTTGTACCCTCTACCGCCCAGCCTGACCTTTTTAACGGTGCAGCCTGACCCTTTTCCATGAAAACTGAAGATTTTTTCTACGATCTGCCTGCAGAATTGATCGCCCAGACTCCCGCTGAGCCGCGTGACCACTCGCGCCTGATGGTGCTTGAGCGCGAAACCGGACGTATCAGCCATCACCGTTTTTTTGAGGTCGGTCAGTTTTTACGTCCGAACGACTTGCTGGTTGTGAACGAGACACGCGTATATCCTGCCAGGTTTTTAGGCAGCAAGCTGCCTGGTGGCGGCAAAGTAGAGATTCTGCTGCTGAAGAAACTTAATGACCTCACCTGGGAGTGTTTGGTGGGGGGCAGCGGCATGAAACCCGGTCGGCAGATCCAGATCACAGAGGGTCCGATCGCTGAGGTGGTCGAGGACCTGGGAGAATCACGACGGTTGGTGCGATTTGAAGTGCCAATCGAATGTGCTTTTGATCGGGCAGGACATGTGCCGCTGCCGCCATATATTCACACTTACAAAGGCGACCCGGAACGCTACCAGACGGTATTCAACAAGACCCTTGGTTCGGCTGCTGCGCCAACTGCCGGACTGCACTTCACGCCTGCCTTGCTCGAAAAACTGCAGCAGCAGGGAGTGGGTCTGGCAAAAATTGACCTGCACGTTGGCTTGGACACCTTTGCGCCGGTGACTGAAGAAGACCCGGAAACGCATCAGATCCACAAGGAATGGTGCGCAATCAGCGCGGAAACCGCACAGGCGATCAATCAAATCAAGCAAAATGGGGGTAGGGTAATTGCTGTCGGCACGACCTCGGTGCGCACGCTCGAAAGTGCGGCTGCGCATAGCCAGGATGGCTTGCTGCAGGCGTGGCAGGGCGATACCAGCCTCTATATCCTGCCGGGGTATCAGTTTAGGGTGGTGGATGCCATGATCACAAACTTCCATCTGCCAAAATCCACGTTGCTGATGCTGGTGAGCGCGTTTGCTGGCAGGGACACTATGCTGCATGCCTATGAGGTTGCCAAGGCAGAGGGTTACCGCTTCTTTTCCTTCGGCGACGCGATGCTGCTGTTTTGATCCAGGACTTTTACCTGATTCTAATATCCATCCGCTAAACTTATTCGTTGGAACATTAATTGCAACGTGTTTTCTGTTGCAAAGAAAACAAAAAATGAGGAAAAGCACACTATGATGCGATTTGATAAGTTTTCTGAGCGGGCTCAGGATGTGGCTGCCCGCGCCGCTGAGATCATCCAACGTTACGGTCATAACCAGATCGACTCTGAGCATATTCTTCTGGCTCTGATCGAACAACCGGAAGGAACCGTTTCTCAATTGATTGAGATGGCAAACGTGGATCCTGGCGTAATTGCGGATCGCCTGGATGTTATCCTGCGAACCACACCTAAAGCCAATATCTTTGGTGGTCCTTCAGGGCAGGTCTTCCTGACGCCCCGGGTAAAAATGGTGGTGGACCTTGCCAAGACGGAAGCCAACCGCCTCGGAGATGAATACATCTCGACCGAGCACCTCTTCCTTGCTGTGCTTTCGGAAAAGAATACGCAACTGGCACGCTTGCTGGAAGAGTTCAACCTCACCAGGCAAGGCGTTTATGAGAACGTGCTTGAATTGCGTGGCACCAAGAAAGCCACCGGACGCAAGTTTGAGTCCCGTTACAAAACCCTCGAAAAGTATTCGCGAAACCTCACGCAAGCTGCCAAAGAAGGCAAGCTTGATCCTGTTTATGGCCGTGAATCTGAGATCATGCGCGTAATCCAGGTCCTTTCCCGCCGCACCAAGAACAACCCGGTGTTGATTGGCGGTGCGGGCGTTGGCAAGACTGCCATCGTGGAAGGTCTGGCGCAAAAAATCGCCAATGATGACGTACCAGAGATTTTGGCAGACAAGTTGGTGGTCTCGCTCGATCTTGGTGCGATGGTTGCCGGAACACGCTTCAGAGGGGAATTTGAGGAACGCCTCAAAAATACCATCGAGGAGATCCAGGAATCCGACGGTGAAGTGATCCTGTTCATCGACGAGCTGCACACGGTCGTCGGAGCAGGGGCAGCGCAAGGCGCCATGGACGCCTCGAACATGCTCAAACCCGCTTTGGCACGCGGCGATCTGCAGTGTATCGGCGCGACAACCAGCGATGAATATCACAAATACATTGAGAAAGATGCAGCGCTTGAACGCCGCTTTGCTCCGATCTATGTTGAGGAACCAAGCATCGAAGACACAGTCAAGATGTTGAAAAGTCTGCGGGACCGCTACGAAGCGCATCACAACGTGGTGCTCTCGGACCAGGCGCTTGAAGCCGCTTCGAAGCTTTCTGCCCGCTACATGACCGGGCGCAGATTGCCTGACAAAGCCATTGACCTGATGGATGAGGCGGCAGCCAAGCTGCGCGTAGCCTTGTATTCCATGCCGGATGATCTCAAGCAGGAGAAAAAAGAAATAGACCGACTTACTGCTGAAGAAGAGCAGGCGGGGGTGGAGCGCGATTACGAACGCGCGGTCAAACTCAAAGCTGAGCGTCTGCGCCTTGAGGAAGAATTTAAGGCAAAGCGCAGCGTTTGGGAGGCTGAACACAAACTGGATGACATCGTCGATGCGGATGATATCGCTTCTGTGATCCACCAGTGGACTGGTATCCCTGTGACGCAATTACTTGAATCGGAATCGCAAAAATTGCTTGAAATGGAAAACCGCCTGCACGACCGCATCGTCGGTCAGGATAACGCCATCAAAGCCATCTCCGATGCCATCCGGCGCGGGCGTTCCGGGCTAAAGGACCCCAATCGCCCGATTGGTTCATTCATCTTTATTGGTCCATCCGGTGTGGGCAAGACCGAGTTGGCAAAAGCCTTGGCAGAATTCCTTTTTGATGACGAGGATGCCCTGGTGCGGGTTGACATGAGTGAATATCGCGAACAGCATACCGTTTCGCGCCTGTTTGGCGCGCCTCCTGGTTATATCGGCTATGAGGAAGGCGGTCAGCTTACAGAAGCCGTGCGCCGCCGCCCTTATCGGGTTGTGCTATTTGATGAGATCGAAAAAGCCCATCCCGAGGTCTGGAATTCCCTCTTGCAGATTCTTGATGATGGTCGCCTGACTGATGGTCAGGGCAGGGTAGTGGACTTCAAGAATACTGTCCTGATCATGACCAGCAACCTGGGCACTGAATTTGTTAAAAGCAGCGGTTCGCTTGGATTCCTGGGTAAGGACGAAAGCGATGACGTTAAGGCTTCCCATGAAAAGATCGAGAAAGCCCTCAAGGATGCCTTCCGACCTGAATTCCTCAACCGCATTGACGAGATCATTACATTCTCAGCCCTGACCAAGGAAGACGTGCTTGAGATCGTTGACCTTCAAATCAAAGAAATTGTTCAACGCACAGAAGAGTATGGATTTGGCCTGGTGGTGGATCAATCCGCCAAAGAATGGCTGGCAGATCAGGGCTATGATCCCTTATTGGGTGCCCGACCGCTAAAACGCGCTTTGCAGAAATTTGTGGAAAGCCCCCTGGCAATCAAGTTGCTCGAAGGCGGATTGCAGCCTGGCGCTTCAGTTCACATCTTCCGAGAAGATGGCAAAGAAGGCCTGAATTTTGAGACGGTCGAACAGCAGCAACCAGAACTGGGGATTGAATAGTAATCTACTGAAGAGCGGTTTGTGAACTCAGACCGCTCTTCTTTTGACCTAAACGGACCATGAACGAACAACCACAGAACATTCTCACCCTGCTGCGTGAAGTTCCACTTTTCAGTGGGCTGACGGTTGAGGAATTGGAGCGTTTGAGTGAAGAGTTTGTCTTGGTGGAACTTCCAAAAGATGAAGTGCTTTATCGATCCCAGGAAGCTACCGATGGGCTTATTGTGATTGATTCAGGTCAGGTCGTGCTGCTTGATGGGGAGGGGAAGCAACTCGAAATCCTGAAACGGGCTGAGGTTATCGGCACTGAAGCCCTAAATTACCTTCCGGTTCGTGAGAAATCAGCGGCAGCCTTCACGAATGCCCAGGTTTACTTTCTCCCTAACAAACAAATTCGAGCCTTGTACGATGGCGTTCCAGCCTTCAAAGAAACGGCATCAGTGCTTTTTAACAGTGTTCGCCTGGCATCCAACATTCCCATGGCATGGCTTGAACCTGGTGAAAAGATCCACCTGATGGCACGCAAACACCCGGTATTCCTGTTGTTCCGATCCATCCCGCCAATATTTGCCTTCGCATCGATCTGGTTTTTGATGGTACTTCTCAGCCAGAGTCATGCTTTTTGGTCGCTTGCAGGTTTGGTCGGCGGATTTCTTTTCTGCCTGCTTTGGCTGGTCTGGAACATTAACAACTGGGCAAACGATTTCTACCTGATCACGTCGCGAAGGATGGTCTGGGTGGAGCACGTTTTGGGGCTTTATGACAGCCGCCAGGAGGCACCACTCAGCACTCTGATCTCAGTGGGCATAAAAACCACCCAACTTGGAGTGTTTTTGGGATATTCTGATGTTATCGTTCGCACATATATCGGCGACATTCGTTTTGAACGCGTTGCTCATGCCCGCACCATTGGTAAGCTGATAGAAACCAATTGGGCACGTGGAAAAAGGACTGACCTGGAGCTCGACGCCCGTGAGATCCGCAAAGCACTGCGCCAGAAATTTGGTAAAGAGGCTGAAGATATCACCACCAAAGACCTGCAGGTTGAATTGGGCATGGTTGAACCAGCGCCAAAGGAAATCAACTTCTTCCAGTGGTTATTCGCTGATTTTGTTCGGGTCAAGCACGAGGTGGGCGGCACGATCACTTATCGAAAACATTGGCTCATTTTGCTTCAGAAGATCCTTTTACCAATCATGGTGCTGGTATTATCCATCATCTTCGTAGTCGCGATCATCACCCGCAACCTGACCCAGGTGGATTACACCATGGGTTTGGTGGCTGGATATTTCCTGGTCTTTATCGCTGTCGGGGCTTTGGTCTATCAGTATGTGGATTGGCGAAACGATCTCTTTCAGCTAACGCCAAACCAGGTGATTGACCTTGATCGCAAACCTTTCGGTCGCGAATCGCGCCGCTCTGCTCCTCTGGAGAACATCCTGAGCATCGAGTACGAAAGGCGGGGGCTGATCCCCATGCTGTTCAACTATGGCACGGTCTATATCACGATTGGAAATACACAACTGACATTCAATGATATCTATCAGCCATCGATCGTGCAGCAGGATATCTTTACCCGGATGGGGAAGCATGCCCAGGAACGAGACGAACGCAGCACGATGCTGGAGCGCGAACGCGTTGCACAGTGGTTCAAAGTGTTTCAGGAAGAGGCTGAGCAGGGTTTAACCATTCCGCCCCAATCCGAACCAACACGTCCGATCACGATGGAACCCTCAAAGTAGCCAAGCATCGGTTGAGGCGGCTCAGCTTCCAGCTCTTAATCGTGGATTACCCCCAAATTATCCTTGTCAATCTGTTTGAATCCGATACTGCCTTAAGGTAGAATATTCAAAATACTGGATGGAGATTTATGGCGATTTTAGACATTGTGACCTTCCCGGAGCCTTCTCTGAGGCTCAAGTCGAAACAGGTCACCAAATTTGATATTGAACTTCAAACACTGATCGACAACATGTTTGAGACGATGCGAGCCGCTCCTGGTGTGGGGCTGGCTGCGCCTCAAATTGGAGAGTCTCTGCGTCTGGTGGTGGTGGAATACACCGAGGACGAGGATGAAAACGCCAAACCAAAAAAGTATGTCCTGGTCAATCCGGAGATCGTCAAACGTTCTGAGGAAATGGTGACGGACATTGAAGGCTGCCTGTCGCTGCCGGGTCTGGCTGGCATGGTTGAACGCCATGAGGCGGTAACCATAAAAGCCAAAAACCGCTTCGGCAAGCCGCTGAGGATTGAAGCCGAAGGTTGGCTTGCGCGAATTTTCCAGCACGAGATTGATCACCTCGACGGGGTGCTCTACATCGACCTGGCTGAAGAAGTATTTGAACCAACACCTGAGGAAGCAGAACAGATCAAGGACTAATGTACCTCACCCGGCTGTCGCTGACGAACTATCGCATTTTCTCCCGCCTGGAACTGGATTTTCCCAGGCGGGTGATTTTGTTTACCGGTGATAATGCCCAGGGAAAAACATCCATCCTCGAGGCGGTTGCCTACCTGGCTAACTTTGGCTCTTTCTCGGCTGCCAATGACCGTCAGTTGATGAACTTTTCTGCTCCCAACGAGCCGATCATGGTTGCTCGCATCCTGGGCGAATTCGAACGCGAGCGACGGCGGCATACGATTGAAGTCCGCCTGATCCAGGATGCCGCGACCAATCCTGCCAGCCCACGGTTTTCCAAACAAGTGCTGCTCGATGGAGTGAAAAAACGCATTGGTGACGTATATGGTCAGTTCAACGCGGTTACCTTCTTGCCCCAGATGTCCCGGGTGATCGAAGGGGCTCCTGCCGACAGGCGCCAGTATTTTGATGAAATTCTCTCGCAGGTGGAGCCCGGCTATTCACGCCATCTATCTGCCTATACAAAAGCCCTGGCGCAGAGGAATGCCCTTCTGAAGACCCTGGCGGAAGTCGGTGGGGATAAGAACCAACTTGAACCCTGGGATGACCTCCTTGCGAGGCACGGCGCTTTAATTATGCACGCCCGAATTCTTGCCCTGGCTGCGCTTGAAAAACAGGCGATCCCAATCCATCAACGGTTGACCCGGGATCTTGAAGTCCTGCAGTTTCATTACCAACCTTCGTATGAACCGCTTAAAAAGCCGGCTGGGCAGATGGCGCTTCCTGTGCAGACAACCTTGGATCGGACTGGGATCAGCTCGGACGAACTTGAGCGCGGATTGCTGGCAGCTATGAAACAAAGCTACCACGCGGACGTGCAACGGGGGCAGACCAGCCTTGGTCCACATCGAGACGAAGTGCGCTTTTTGAGCAACCAGATTGACCTGGGCGACTATGGTTCACGCGGTCAAACTCGCACCGCATTGCTGACGCTCAAGTTCGCAGAAGTAGCCTGGATGAAGCAGCGCACTGGCGAATGGCCGGTTTTGCTGCTGGATGAAATCATGGCGGAGCTTGACCCACAGAGACGTAAAGATCTGCTCTCGGTAGTTGGGCAAGTTGAACAGGCCTTTCTAACCGCCACGGACCTCGATATGTTCACGCCGGAGTTCGTGCGGGATCACGAGGTCTGGCAGGTAAACCAGGGGATCGTGACTCGATCATGAACAACAAAGAGTTCGCCAGGCTGCTTTTACCCCGAATACTGATCTTTTTAGTCCTGGCCATGAATCTCCAATGCGCATTTGCTTACATTTTTAACCCCCTGCCTTACGTGGCGCCGTTTGAACTGAGCGGGGAGCCTGGGCGCGCAGCAGTCATCGGGATTGGCATCCTGTTCGTGATGTGGCAGGTGCCTTACCTGTTTGCTCTCGTCCATCCCCGGCGCAACCGCCGTTCGTTGGTTGAAGCTGTTGCGATGCAATCGATTGGTCTTGTTGGCGAGACCCTGCTTCTCCGCACTATACCATTGACCCACAGTGTATTAAGAGCATCCATCTTGAGGTTTATTACTTTTGATGCTGGTGGTTTGTTTTTGCTCATTGTGGCGGCCATCTACACTTTTCGACTACTGGAACCAAAAATAGGAGAATCCCATGCTAAGTGACCTGCTATTGAAAAGCCGATCCTACCGTCGTTTTGATCAATCTGTCAAAGTGTCCGAAGCTACTTTGCGCGAGCTGATCGACGCCACCCGCTTTTGCCCCTCAGCGGCTAATCGTCAAGCGATTAAATACCGCCTGGTACATGAAGCGGCGGAAAATGCCCGGGTCTTTGAGTGCCTGAAGTTTGCAGCCTACCTGCAGGGATGGTCTGGTCCAGAGGAGGGGGAACGACCGACAGCTTACATTGTTGTTTTAGGTGACGAAAATATCTACAAGTTTTCGGAAGTGGATGCGGGAATTGCCATGCAGACCATTATGCTGCGTGCCACGGAACTGGACTTTGGTGGATGCATTCTTGCGTCTGTCCAACGTGACAAGCTGCGCGAAATCCTGGCATTGGATGACCAACTTCACATTGGTTATGTGATCGCGTTAGGAAAGCCCGGCGAAACAAGTCAGATTGAACCTCTAGGGCAGGATGGCGACATCAAATATTATCGCGATGCTGAAGGCGTGCATCACGTTCCGAAGCGAAGCTTGGACGACCTGTTGGTTTAAGCGGTGGATCGCGCTTGAAGAAACCCCTGTCAGGGCAGCTAAGGCAGGTTTTCTTCTTGATTTATCTGAAATTTGTTTTCCACGCAAATTGCCTGGGGTTTGAAAATCAGTTGACGCTTCGTTGTATTTTCAACCTCAAAGGTCCAGCCATTGGCAGTTGGTAGGATTTCCCTTAAATTGAGACCAATTGGTGTTTGAAATCCACCACTGATGGATAAGGTTCCACAATTCATCTCGACCAACTGGCTTTTGCCAGCTGGAATCTTAACTGTTTCATCTTGGGCAACCAATCCAGGCAAGCCCGAACCTGAGAGGCATTGTGCGTAGGCATCCAAGGTCTGCTTGCTTCGGCTTGGATTTACAACTGAGATTACCCACTCCTTGCCAACCAGCCGTGATTCAGTCACCACCAGATCAGGTGATTTTGTCAGGTTGAAACCTCCACTCACAACTACTCCTGCTATCTGACAGCCAAGTTTAATATTGGCAACGCTTCGACCTTCAACTGTCTTTTTAACGTGGATTGTCTGCACTTTTCCTTCGAAATGAACGAGGCAATTCGCATAAACGGTGACTGTTTTGCGTGCTTTGGTTTGATTGCTCAGAGTGATCTGCCAACCATTTTTTGCGGGTTCGCTTGAAACCACGACAACATCGTCTTCGATCGAATAACCGCCAGAGATAGCCAATCCATTTGATGCATCACAAGAGACCGAAAAGGTTAGGGTTTTTCCCGAATCTAGTTTGTATTCCTTCTTCACCTGGATGGTGTTGAGAGTTGCCTGAGTGGGGGTGGGGGTCAGCGTTTGGCTTGGAGCAAGGGTCGGCGTGCTTTTTGACTCATCTGTAGCAACCGTAGGGGTAAGGGTCGGAGTCAGCGTCTGAGTTGGTGTTTCGTTAGCAGTTGCTGTTGCCGTTGGGGTAATCGTTGCCGTTAGGGTGGCGGTTGCAGTGACAGTAGCAGTTGCGGTGGCTGTGCTTGTTGCAGCTGACGTATTGGTCATCGTTGCTGTAGCAGTCGAGGTCAAGGTGACAGTTGGTGTGGGGGTGGCGGTTGCAGTGGCGGAAGCAGTAGCCGTTGCAGTTGGGGTGAAAGTAGGAGTGCGTGTGATTGTTGCAGTCGCGGTCGGGGTAGAAGTCCTGGTAGGGGTGGCGGTTCGCGTCGCGGTGGCAGTTGCAGTCGAGGTGGCGGTGTTTGTGGGAGTTGGGCTTGGAATTTGGATGGTATAGTGCAGTTCTGGTCCGATCAGACTGCCTTTTTCTGACTGGATTTGCCAGTATCCAGAGTATTCACCCTGGTAACTGGGAGCAAACAGCTCGAGCGATATGTCGTGCGTACTGCCGGCACTGACCTTCGGCAGCAAGCTGGGAGAATTGCCGCCCATCAGGTTGCCGCGAACGAAGACCAGTTTGTAGTTTTCCCAGTCACAAGTACCGTTGTTTTGCACTCGCCATGTCTTAGTAAATTGCTGACCGGGTTTCAGAATGGTTCCATCCGGGATGCTCAGATCCTGGAGCAAGGCTGCGGACATCGTGCAGGCGGATGGTGTGGTGGTGCCGATGGGCGTTGCAGCCGGGGTGGGTGGTACCAGAGTTGGGGTGGGCGGGATTTCCTGCTCGTCCATGACCTTCACCATTACTGCAACCTGCCCGGTTGAAACCGGAGTTCTACCCCGTTGATAGAGTTTAACCTCGATCATCGTGGGACCTTCTTTGGTAGGGATCCAGGGTTGCAGCACCAGTCCCAGGGTGCCTGGGTTGGTTTCGGGTGTGTCCAGGCGGGTCAGGACGCCGTTGATGTACAGTTCGACCCGGGACCAACTTTCCTCAGGCTTGATTGAGGATGTGACCTGGTATTCCAGAAAAGCTGGAAGCGACTGCCCTGAAACAGGATTCAGAATTGAGATGCTAGCGTTGTTTTTTGGCAAATTACAGGCAAGTAATCCCGCTAAAACGAGCAAAAAGACAAGAATAAGTACAATGATGGTACTCTTTTTCATAACAACCTTTCAGACCATAATAAAACCTGTAATCAAGACGAAAAAAAGCGCCATGGAGTTCCCCACTCAGGTCAACCGGTAAGCCGTATTCTGTCTGGGATGCGCATCTATCTAGGCGGGCTGTCACCAGCCCGCTCATGCGGTCTACCCGGAGATCAAATGAGCCGAGCAGGCTCTTTCTCCTGTTTGACCTTGCACCGGATGGGGGTTGCCTGGCCGCGTTTGTTACCAAAGCGCCGGTGGTCTCTTGCACCACCTTTTCACCCTTACTCTTGCGAGCGGTTTGTCTCTGTGGCCCGATCCACGATCTTACGACCATCCAGGGGTTACCTGGCATCCTGCTCTGCGGTGTACGGACTTTCCTCACGGTTAAGCGCGCGCACCTGGCTGACCTGAGTGAATTAAGGATATCGGATGGAGAGGAAAATGTCAAACATCGATGGATTGGGATTAGGGTAGTGGTGTAGCCCCCGTGCCTGTCAACAAATCTGGAGACCTTAAGGTCAAATGCCGCGCACGGCGAGGACTTCGGCGAGATCGTTTGTAGGGGCACGGCAGTGCAAAGCCTCCCCTTGTGGGACGCCATGCCCGTCTTTAAGTTAGGAGACCTGGCGGTCAACGGCCTTTCATGGTCAGGAGACCATGAAAGAACGAGGAAAAAAAAGATAGGTTCCCGACGTCAGGTTGAACTGCGCAACCTGACCTACGACTAAATGTGTTACCTGTGTCATTGCACACTGTGTTACCTTTCTCTGTGCACTACACACCTTGTGTCTGAACGCTGATAAAGAAAATTCATAGTTCTGAAGAGAGGTTTGCGCCGAGGATATGTAACCACAGGTTTCCACCCCATTTCAGGGAAATTGGCGAATAACCCTGTTACTCAACTCATTTTAGAACCGAGTTGCCTTGGAATTTTCGGTTTTCCCAGCCTCAATTACTGTTAATAACCGGCGAAAATGTCACCCTTAAAGGGTCATAATTCTTCAGCGAT
>DAOOPV010000027.1:0-29332 GCA_035388405.1 Anaerolineaceae bacterium | reverse complement strand
CAATGTGCTTTTTTGTAAAGCCCTATCGTCTCACATGTGTTTGAACTCGCTCAAGCGAAGCGTTATGCCCCCACCTTGGTTCCGCATTCCGAACAGAACTTGGTGCCGGCCTCAAGTTTGGCGCCGCATTCCTTGCAGAAAACCACCTGCAGGATCTTCGCGCCGCATTCCGGGCAGAATTTGACTTTTTCAACCAGCGCCACACCGCAGGAAGGGCAGGTTGCCCTGGCACCTTCGCGCCAGCTCTCTTCTTTTAACATCTCGCGGTCATCCTCAGCCATCTTGGAGTGCGCCCAGATCTCTTCGACTGTGCGGCTGGACTGAGCGGCTGCCATCTCGACCCCCAGGTCGGGAGAGCAATTCTTGCAGAGACCCTTGCTCGTGTTCCAGCATTTTTCACGGCACACCCAGGAGGAGCAGCGCGGGCATTGCACAAAATCGCCCTTGACCTCCGCTGCCGCCCTAATGAACGCCTGGTCGTGCTCCCTTTCCCAGGTGGCACTGCGGGCTCGCTCGCCCAGCGTGGAGGCCTGGTTGAAAATGCCGCCAAATAAACTGCTGGCGGTATCCAGGGCGCCGCTGATCTTGCCAATCACGTAGGGTTGAAAGGAGGTGCGGTAGCCGGTTTCGCAGCGGTCGCAGTTGAATTCGAACTGGAAACCTTGCTCTGTGGATAAGTCGTCGTAATTGCTGGAAAATTCAATTTTGGTCATAAAAGAGCCTCCAATTCTCACTGATCAGCATCTCCTCCAGGGGAACGAGGAGAGCCAAAAAAAATAATACCATGAGTCCTGGTCCTCATCTAATATTCACGGCATTACAGTTAGAAAAAATAATTAGTATCATTTGACACACAGTCTCAATGTGGATTGTATTCTGTCTATGCGTCAACTATAATTAAATTCTCACATTCACAATAGTAGAAAGGGTGATATGAAAGCGATTCGCTTGCCTCTTGCTTTATTCCTGGCTCTCTCACTTTTCCTCAGTCCTGTTGCCTCCCTGGCGCAGGCACCTACCCAAGAAATTATTCAAAGAACACCCCCTACCGCTGGTATTCTGGCGGATGTTGACTGGTGTGTTGCCGGAAGCATGAATGGCTGGAATAACACCGCCAATCCTATGTTCGACGACGGTACTAACGGGGATCTGATTGCTGAGGATGGAATTTATTCCTTGGCATTATCAGTTCCGACTGCAGGCTTTTCTGGCTGGAAAGTTGTGGAGTGCGGGAATTGGGACAATGCTTTTCCCGGAGCAGATTCCTGGCTTATCACCAACGATCTTGATCAATTGGTAACCTTCACATTTGACACCAATGATTACAGCCTGAATGCTGGCATGGTTTTACTGCCTGCTTCCAACATTGTCAATGCCATTGGCGATGACCTGCCCACCAGCTTCACCGCGGTGGGAGACTTCCAGGGTTGGAACAACACCGACCTCAACACCCTGATGACCAACATGGGCAACGGTTTCTATCGCCTGGTATACACCATTCCTTCGGCAGGCAGCTATATAGGGAAAGCAGTAATAACTAACACCTGGAATGGTTTCGGTGCGGATGGGCGTTCCTCGGATGCCGCTAACATCAGCTTCACCACCACGGAGCCAAATCAGGATGTGGTTTTCCTGCTCGATAGCTTCAGCGGGCGGATGCTGATTGAACCAATCTCCAGCAGCACCGGACCTTGGTGCCTGGCTGGCGCTTTTAATGGCTGGGCACCGGGTGGAAACCCCTTATCCGACGACGGCACAAACGGCGATCTACTTGGGGGCGACGGCGTCTTTTCAGCTGACATAATCATTCCCTCAGCGGCAAAGTACGAGTTTAAAGTGACCAACTGCACCTGGGATATTTCATACCCCACAACTGGCAACTCCTGGCTAAATGCGACTGAAGATAACCAAGTGGTCAAGGTGACCTTTGACACCAATGATCACAGCGCGGATTCTGGCTGGGAGATGATGCCAACGCTTAATATCATCAACGCCTGGGATTCCAGCAGCAGTTTTACTGCTGTTGGCGGCTTCCAGGGTTGGAATAATGCCAATCCGGAAACAGCCCTAATACCGCTTGGTCGTGGGCTACACCATCTGAACACCTTATTCCCAACAGCTGGAACATACGAGTATAAAGTTGTAGTTAGCGGTTCATGGGATGGCATTGGCTTTGACAACCGCTCGATCAACGCTGCCACGATTCCCCTCACAACTTACACCGATGGCGATGTAGTACCCATCCTGTTGGATTACCGGACCGGTCGGGTGGGAGCATTCCCGCCGCCTGATAGCGGACCCACTGAACCTGGTCATGACAATGAAGTCTGGTGGGATTACCTCGGTCATAACAGCCGCGATACCCTCTACCGCACTCCCGGTGGACCGGTCACCGCAGGCACCGAGGTGATCCTGCGCCTGCGCGCAGCTCAGGGCGACCTCACCGAGGCAAAGCTGCGCCTTTACAACGACCGCACTAACGTCCAATCCATCCTGCCGATGAGCGTTGCTTATAGCGATGGCACTTACGACTGGTGGGAAGTTGCAGTCCCTGTAAGCATGGACCCGACCGTCTATTGGTATCGATTCATCGCGATCGACGGCACGGATATGGATTACTACGAAGATGACGCCGCCCGCACCATGGGTTGGGGGCAGGCTTTTGACGAATCTGAAGATTTCTCGTACCAGTTGACTGTCCACGCGCCCGACTTCCAAACCCCCGATTGGGTCAAGAACGCCATCATCTACCAGGTCTTCCCTGATCGCTTCCGCGACGGCGACCCAACCAACAACAAACCGGCTGGCACCTTCTTCTATGGCGAAGAGGGCGGCACAGTGTATCGCTCCAACACAACAGCCTGGAACACCACCATCTGTGATCCACGAGCCGACACGAACGACCCATGCGAGGGTTCTTATTCCAAGAACTTTTACGGCGGTGATCTGGCTGGCTTGACCGCAAAGCTGGATTACCTGGTTGATTTAGGCGTCAACACAATCTATCTCAACCCCATCTTCGAGTCCCCCTCCAATCACGGTTATGACACCACCGATTACCTGAGCATCAACGAGATGTTCGGCACCCAAGCGGATTACGACGACTTGATTGCAGGTTTGCAATCGCGCGGCATGCACCTGATCGTGGATGGGGTGTTCAACCACGTCTCGTCTGACTCGAAATACCTCGACCGCTACGGTCGCTATGACGAAATTGGCGCGTGTGAAAGCCAGAATTCAGACTACCGCGAATGGTTCTACTTCACTGATGTGCCTGCCGGCACCGGTCCCTGCGTGGGCTCGGACGGCACACCCGGCGGAGCCAATTACGAATCCTGGTGGGGTTACGACTCCCTGCCCAAGCTCAATTCCAGCAATGCGGAAGTGAGAGCCTGGATCTGGGATAACCAGGTCAACCCTGAAGTCACCGTGGCCGGGCACTGGATGCTCACCGCGGACGGCTGGCGGTTGGATGTCGGAGCGGATGTGGACCCCGGTACGCTCAATGACATTACCAATGATTACTGGGAAGGTTTCCGCAATACAGTCCAAACCGTCAACCCTGATGGCTACATCACCGGTGAGGAATGGGGCATCGCCAACAGCTGGCTGCTGGGCGGCGAGTGGGACGCGGTCATGAACTACCAGTTTAGCTCCGCCGTGCTTTCACTCTGGCGCGACACCACCTTCACCGATAACGACCACAACTCTGGATCTTCAGCTGGCGCTCTGGCACCCCTGAGCATGGAGCAGTTCGATGAACGCATCCTCAACCTGCAGGAACGCTACGCCCCCGAAGCCTTCTACGCCATGATGAATCTGTTCGGCAGCCACGACACCAACCGTGCCCTGTTCATGCTGGATGAAAACACCAACACGCTTCCACCAGTTGGTTACCTCGACTCGAACTATAACTGGACCCCTGCAATCGAAAAGCTCAAGGGCGCGGCTTTGGTGCAGATGACTATGCCGGGCGCGCCAACCATTTACTACGGCGATGAAGTCGGCCTGGTGGGACCGGTTGCCAAGGACGGAAGCGGCGTCTGGCAGGACGACCCTTACAACCGCCAACCCTACCCCTGGCTGGATGAAAGTGGTACACCCTACTACGCGCACTTGCAGAACGAGATGGCAAGAGATGCCCTATACGACTACTACGCCACTCTTGCTGGTGAACGCAATGCTCACCCTGCTTTGCGTACAGGTGACTACCGCACGCTCCTTATTGATGACACGCTGAAACTTTACGCTTACGGACGAAATCTGCCTGGGGAGGATTCAGCCGTCGTACTGATCAATCGCAATTCTGACCCGCAGAATATTGACATCGATGTTTTAGGCTACCTGCCAGTTGGCACGACTTATCGCGATATTCTTTCGATCGCGACCTATGCTGTCAACATCGAAGGCAAACTGGTTGCGGTCAGCGCGCCTGCCAATGGCGGTGCGGTTTTGGTGCGGACGAATGAACAGGCAACTCCACCTGATCCGGTGACCAGCCTGGTTGTGGATGGGGTTAGCGCGTGGTCAGTCATACTGGATTGGGACGATCCGGATTCCTTACCAGATGAGTACCTGGTATATCGCAGTTACGTCTCAGGTGGTGGATACGAGTTAATCGGCACCAGCACCCTAAGCTACTTTGAAGACACAACCGTGGTCCCGGGAACCCGCTATTATTACATGGTTGTCTCCCGGGATAGCTTAAGCGGGCTGGTGTCGGGTCCTTCCAACGAGGTTACCGCCCTGCCAGCTTACACCATTGATTGGGCAAACCTGCAGAGTCCTCTGAACACCACTCACATCATCGGCATTTCCCCAACCGAAGACATTTACGGGCTGGTCTACATCGCTGACGTCACCTCCGAACCTGGATCCACGCCTGGTCTGCTGGCGCAGGTGGGCTATGGCCCGGATGAAAGCGATCCTCGAGAGAATTCTGAATGGACCTGGTATGACGCAGCCTTCTATAGTCAGGTTGGCAACAATGACATGTTTATTGGCACACTTTTACCTGAATCGACCGGCGAATTTGATTACGTCTACCGCTACTCCACCGATGGCGCTGTTTCCTGGGTTTACGCCTATGATGGTGGGCTGGTTATGGACCCCTATGAACAAACAAAAGCGGGCGACCTGACCGTGACCCCCTCAGATGACATGACGCCTCCTGACGCCCCTGTACTTTCTATTGCTGACTGGAGCGCGTCCTCCATATCGCTGAGCTGGACTGAAGCCATCGACGACGTCGCAGTTTATGCCTACGATCTCTATCGCTCAACCGACGGTATCACTTTCAGTAAAATAGACCGCGTTCTGGCACCCGAGCTGACCTACACCGACACTACGGTGGTGACGGATCAGCTCTACTATTACTACGTCATTGCGCTTGACACCAGTTTTAACCCCAGCGAGCCTTCCAACACCGTCTCACAAATTGCCGAAGCCAAACTGGTGGCGGTGACCTTTGAAGTAAGCGTGCCTGAATGGACGCCAGGTGTCGTTTATCTCGTCGGTGGACACCCAGCCGTGGGTGATTGGAACCCCGGCACGGTGGCAATGACCAAGGTAAGCGATATTCTATGGACACATACCGCTGATATCCTGGACGGTACCGCGTTTGAGTTCAAGATTACGCGCGGCGATTGGGAAACGGTCATGAAAGACGCGGATGGCAATGAGGAACTCGCCAACCTGCCCATCACCGTGAACTACGGGACCGATGGCACTCAGACCTACACTTATACTGTTCTCAACTGGCGCGACCCGATCGTGCTGGACACTTCCCCGGTCGATGGCGCGACGGATGTAGCGCTGGACGCCTTAATTGTGGTCACCTGGAGCCAGGCAATGGCAGCTGCTACCTGCCCGGATGTGTGGGTTGAACCAAACCCCGCCGATCTGATCCTGGTCACCTGCAGTTTTGACACGGACACCAACGAAATGACCATCACACCGACAGATAGTTTGCCATCATCGGCAACGATTGGAGTCGGTCTGACTGGGTTAGGAGATGCTGGTGGCGATAAGCAGCAAGTGAGCTACCCGCTATCCTTTACCACCGAATTCGTGGATCCACTGCCGTTCAAGCTCTATCTGCCGTTGATTCTTCGGTAATCCGCTCAATCGATCTAAACCTAAAAGAGGCTGACCTGCGCAGGTCAGCCTCTTTTCAAAATCGATTGGGGATGGTGCGGTTATGGATTAGGACCAGTTTCATCTCCAATTGGGTTGAGGTTTGCAGCGTCATTGTTCATCCATTATTAGGATTGTCCCTTCAAGTTTGAGAAATTGGATTCAATTTCGACGCAATTTTAGAATTATTTATGGAGACGGGAGTAAAATGGTCAAATCGCCTTGTTTTCAGAATGGAGGAATAATGTCCGTAATCCGAAGATGTGCCAGTTTCCTGCTTTCAATCCTGATCCTGACAAGTTCCCTCGCTCTCTCCCAGGTGCCCGTTTCGGCTGATGGTGAGTTAATCATCACGGTCGATAGTTTGGAGGACCTTCCTGATTTCGTGACAAACAGCGCTTGCAGTGCGAATGAGATAGATGGAGGACCATGCACATTGCGCGCTGCCATCTCTGAAGCAAACTGGAACATCCAGGATGCGCCCGTGACCATCCTGGTTCCGCCAGGATTATATATGCTGGACATCCTTCCAATCTTGCCGGATGATACTCACACGGGTGATCTGGATATCACTGCCACTACCTCAACCAACCAGATCACTATTCAATCGACGGAAGCGGGCACGCTAGCTTATATCTCTACCACTGGTTCATTCACTGACCGCATCTTACAGGTTGGTTGGGGTGCGCATGTGCTGATCAGGGACGTGAAATTTGCTGGAGCGCATTTGGTGCTTACAGGGAATGGCTCCGGAGGCGGGGCAATTCTGAATGAAGGCAGTCTGACCCTGGAAAGGACGGACTTCATGTCGAATTCAGTGACCTGTGCTCAGGGCGCGAATTGCAGCAGCTATGTGATTGGGGGTTCGATCCTGAATAATGGAAGCCTGTATGTTAGCGACAGCACATTTTTCAGCAACTCGGCAGAACGGGGCTTTGCGATTTTCAACAGCGGTGGTGCACCCAATTGTCAGATTCACCATTCGCTTTTCATGCAAAACTCTGGTGGCGTGGGCACCATCACTAATTATTCTGCTATGACTATCGTCAACAGTACAATAAGCGATAATATCTCTACCAATTCGTGGTTGGCTGGCGTTGTGAATGATGGCGTTGGACAACTGAGGATGCAATCTTGCACGCTCGCAAACCAAGGGAATAATAGCTCGCTATATAACAGCGGCACAGCCTTCCTGAGCGACAATATTTTTGTGGCACCAATTGGTCTTGATAATTTTTACCAAGCGGGTGGAGCCTGGAACAGCGGCGGATACAACATTTTCAATGATGGCAGCTATCCAGGCGCACTGGGTAGCGGTGATTTACTCAACACGGACCCAATGCTGGGAAGCCTGGGCGATTACGGCGGACCCACCTGGACACACTCATTGCCGGTCAATTCCCCAGCTGTCAACCATCGCCCCGGTAATTGTGAAACAGCGCTTTACATAATAGAAGACGACCAACGCCATCAAGCACGTTCCGATGGCAGGTGCGATACCGGCTCGTACGAACTCGGCAGCACCTATCTTCCTTTTATTACACGGTAAACTGGTTCGGCATTGGTTACATTTCTATTGCAACCCGAATGTATCAAAAATGGAGTGGCAAGAGCCACTCCATTTTTCTATCCCTTCATGGGGCAAACTGGGTAAGCATAAAGGCTTACCCTCATTTTTCCAAGAAGAATGAGGTGAAACATCGCAGTGTTTACAATTTACTGCTCGAAAGAAGTCACCTCAAAGTACTTTTGCGCGTGTTTGCAGGCTGGGCAGACCTTGGGGGCTTCTTCGCCCTCGTGGATATAGCCGCAGTTGCGGCATTTCCAGTAAACCTTGTGTTCGCGCTTGAAGTATTTGCCGTCCTTGACCACATCTGCCAGGGCTTTGTAGCGCAGGAAGTGCCGCTCTTCGACTTCGGCGATCTCAGTGAACGATTCAGCGATCTTGTCAAAGCCTTCTTCTTTGGCAATTTCGGCAGCATTCTTGTACAGCACAGTGAATTCCTCGTGCTCGCCAGCTGCGGCGGCTTCGAGGTTTTCCCAGGTGGAGCCAACCGAGGCGGGATAGTCGGCATCGACATGAATGGTCACAGCGCCTAAATGACGAACGATGTGATCATAGAATATCTTGGCATGTTCACGTTCGTTATCTGCTGTTTCTGTGAAGATCCCGGCGACATGCAGCAAACCTTCTTTTTCGGCAACCTCGGTGTAGAACGAATAGCGATTTCGAGCTTGAGACTCACCCGCAAATGAGTTCACAAGGTTTTGGTAAGTTCTTGAATCTTTGAATTCCATGACATGCTCCTTTGATCGTTTTCTCCATTATAGCCTCACCACTGGAATCTGACAGAACATCTCTACGTTTTTCGGGCATACATTCGTCCTTTACGATGATCAATTAGCCCAATTATTTGCTATACTACAATTATCAGTTCGTTGGATTGAGAGGAGGTTTTTCATGAAAATACTGATGGATTTTGGTATTGCTATCCTGTTATTCATTTTACAAAGCCTTTTGCAGGTCCCAATTGCCATGATTTTTAGAGACCCATTTTCGGGTTTCAGCGGATCGAACCCAACTTTGGTTTATGAATATCTGATTGGTGCGGTAGTGATCTTTGTGATCTCACTAGCTTTCGCCTGGCTTTTCAAAACCAGGGACAAAGCCCAGGCGTTCCGCAGAGCCATCATCTGGACTCTTACCTCGGCGCTGCTTACATTGGTATTAGTCATAATTGATGCCGTCGATGCAGGAACATTTGGTTGGTCATCGCTCGGCACGATGGTGGCAAATTCGTTCGGCAACGCCGGGTTTTACCTGGTATTGCTGGGCATTTTCCTGGGACCGATCGTCTTTGCAAGGATTAAGCGACTGCCATAAATCACAACCATTGTTGATGTTTCTACAAACCGACTGAGAACGAGCTTGTTCAATCATTTGTTCAAAAATGCTCGTGTACTCAGCACCTCTCACGCGGTTTTTTCAGCAATTTATTCGATAGAATAAATGTGAGGACGTTATGTTTGAAGTAAAAGGTAGCTACGGCACGGCAAAGGTCTTTTCAGAGATCCGCGATGAAAAGGCAGTTGGCCAAATCCAACTTCTGATGGATCAGCCTTTTATTGAGGGAGCAAAGGTCAGGATCATGCCCGACTATCACTGGGGTGCTGGTTGCACGATTGGTTTCACTGCCGCTCTGGGAGATTACGTGGTTCCTAACCTGGTTGGGGTGGACATCGGCTGCGGTATGTACGTGGAAAGCCTCGGCAGGCAGGATTTTGACCTCAAATCTTTTGATCGATTAGTACACGAAATCCCCGCGGGCTTCAACTCCTGGAAGCAGCCTGTGGAGTACGCCCCTTTCATGCGCGAACTATTGTGCTTTGACGAGATCAAGAACTCGGTCATCGACAGGCAGGTCGGCACGCTGGGTGGCGGTAATCATTTCATTGAGCTGGATCACGACGAATCGACCGGAGAACTTTTTCTGGTGATCCACTCCGGCAGCCGGAATGTGGGTAAACAAGTCGCGGATCACTACCAAAAATTGGCTGAAAAGACCTGCCAAGCCGACACGCCAAAAGCGCTCAAGTACCTGAAAGGCGATTTGGCGCAGAGATACTTGCACGACATGCATTTGTGCCAAGAATACGCCAGCCTGAACCGCCAAACCATGGGCAAGTATATTAACCAGCGATTTGGCATCGGAGGATCGACCTTCCAAACCATCCATAACTACGTTAACGCGTCGGATAAAATCATCCGTAAGGGTGCAGTCTCAGCAAGGAAAGGGGAGAAATTGATAATTCCTTTGAACATGCGCGATGGCTCTCTGATTTGCACCGGTAAAGGGAACAATGATTGGAACAACTCCTCACCCCACGGAGCGGGACGTTTGCGCGGCAGAAAGGAAGCCTTGCGAACCCTGGACCTGCAGGATTTCAAGGCTTCGATGAAAAAGGTATTTTCAACAACTGTCAATCTAGAAACGCTTGACGAAGCCCCGATGGCGTACAAACCAACTGATGAAATTGTCAACGCGATCCAAGACACTGTTACGATCGAAGCGCACCTCAAACCGATCTACAACTTCAAAGCCGGAAAAGAATAGATAAGAGCCTGCTTCACCAGTTATTCAAGACAGATGATCAGCCACTCTGGACATACTTCTATGTTGAGCAGCAAAGTCGCCCTCCAACTGTGATTTTTCCGGATTGAGATAGAAAGCAGGTTTAGCGCTTTTTCTCGATCACAGGTAATTCCCCCAGCAGCAGCGTGGGTGTGATGCCCTTATCCGACAGGATCACCTTGGCGTTATCTTTCAACGAGGTCTCGACCATTTCGATCTGCTTCAACGCCTGGGCATTGCCGACGAAGTATTTCTCAGCCGATTCGTTGACCAGCCGGATTGCCTCTGCCCGACCTTCAGCCACCTTGATGGCTGCTTCGCGTTCGCCTTCAGCCCGCTGGATAGCAGCCAGTTTTTGCTGCTCAGCCGCCTCAAACTCGCCCGTAGCCAACAACCGCATCGAGCGCCGCTCTTGCTCGGCGGTTTTCTGTTTGTGCATGGCCTTTTTGATGTCTTCAGGCGGATCGATCAGGCGGATTTCCACCTTACTGACCGTCAAACCCCATTCCACCGCGAAGTTGCCCAAAACTGCTTTGAGGTTCGTTGCGATTTTCTCCCGGGCAACCAGGCTTTCGTCCAGGGTGAGGTCACCAAACTCCTGGCGCAGGTTGGTCATTGCCAGTTGGATGACAGCTCGTTTCCAATCATCGATGTTGTAAAAAGTACGCTTGATGGAATCCTCGTCTGCGGATGGACGCACCCACATGACGCCATCCACCGAGATTTCCACATTGTCCTTGGTGATGACATTCTGCGGCATGATGTCCATGGTGTGCTCGCGGATATCGCGAACGCGTACCAATTGCAGGAAAGGCAACTGCAAGCCCAGGCCGGGAAGGACAAAGCGCGTGTATTTACCCAGTGTTTCCTGGATGCCGCGTTCGTAGGGTCGTAAGGTAAAAAGTGGGGTTACGATGGTTCTCATAATTGCTCCTTGATCTCAATTGCCGTAATAGCCTTTAGTCTGCCGCAGGTCTAATTTGTCGGCTGAAAAGTGGTTCCTGTAATTAGGATAGCAAAGCAACTGGTTGATGTCAAACCTTTGACGGTTTTGCATTCCCCTAAAACAACCAATTATGGTTGAATCAGAATGAATCTGATATTGCGCGCCATTCTAAAGAACAAATCGCTACTTAACGATTGCCGGCAGGTAGGTATCAAAAACAAGTCCTGGAATGGCTGCCAAGGCTCTTCCAAATTGATCATCAGCCTCTGCCAAATCACGGATTCCATCAGAATTTTGGTGCCAAATTTGGACGCCTACATGGGTTAGTACTCCAAAAGCTCCAAAAAAGACCTGCACAGCACCAGCATCTGAGATCGTGCCAATGTCCTCACGAGGAACTCCCACTGCCAGGTCGTCATAACGATCACCATCAAAATTACCGGCAGCTAAAGCATATCCAAATTGATCATCCGCTTCTTGCGCGCCGCCATTGTCACCGCCTTGATTCAAGACCTGACCATCATTCCAGTAGAGTCGATTAACTTTATTACCGTAAAAAACGTCAACTTCACCTGCGCGGAAGACAGTTGTGGGTGTCTCTCCTGGGGCACCCACAGCCAGGTCATCACAGCTGTGGCCATTGAAGTCACCGACTGCCAGCGAAAATCCAAAAACATCGTTGTCTTCTGATTCGCCAATATAAAACTGGGTGATCAATTCGTTAGTGTCATAATCAATGCCTGTGTCGTCACCATAGAATACCTGCACTGAACCTGCAAATGAGATCGTCCCAATAGCTTCAGCAGGCAATCCCACAACCAGGTCATCATGATAATCGCAATTAAAATCACCGACGGCCAGAATTGCACCAAAGGAGTCCAGAAGTTCAGGCTTTTCATCACCTGTGCCTTCAAAGTCCTGGTGGATCAGTTCCGACCCGCCAGCGCCCAGACCACTCGCATGTCCGTATACTATATGAGCTGCTCCTGCATTTGTAACAACAGGTGGCCCAGATAGACCTTCACCTTGAACGCCTATCACCAGGTCATCTTTGCCATCATTGTTAAAATCACCCGCTGTCAACGCGCGTCCAAAATAATCATATGCTTCCGCAACCTCGCCCCCAGCCAGGAAATTCTGGTAAAAGCTCTGAGTGAAATCAAAATTCAGGCCTTCCCAACTACCGTAGATGACGTGCACAATACCCGCTGATTCAATATCGACCGTGCTGAGTGTCAAATCTTCATTGGGTGCTGAAATGGCCAGGTCATCATACCCATCCCCGTCAAAGTCCCCACTGGCAAGATAGCTGCCAAATGTATCATTACTTTCAGCAGGGGACCCTATTGACGTGAAATCATCCTGGGTAAGTAAGTCGACCTGACTGACATCCAATCCTACGTTCGATTTACCATAAATAACCTGGACTACTCCCGCGTTCGTGAGACCACTCCAACCTTCATTGGGCACACCCACGGCTGCATCATAAATGCCATCATTGTTAAAATCACCCACAGCCAGAACAGACCCAAATGCATCCCCTAATTCGTTGATCTCCTGTGCGTCACCCTGGAAGATTAATTAGTCAGCGCCGGTCAAGCCTACATCTTTTGCTCCCCGGAGCGTAGCAACTGCACCTGCATTAACGATCCCATCTGCGGGAGCTTCATGTGGTACGCCGATGATCAGGTCCGAGATACCATCTCCCGTGATATCCGCTGAGTGTATCGGACTGTAAACTGCGCTCAACAGCAGTAATACGCAAAGCCAACCCAGTAACCCGACGCGAAGTAAATGTTGCTTTTTCATGAGACCCCTTTCTTAGTTAGTACTAAGTCAGTAAATATGACCAAAAAGCTGGATGACTCTCTGGGGCTGCGTTGAATCTTTCAACAGATATATTATTAGTCTTTAGGTTTGATGATTAATTCTATTAAACAACAAATTTTAGTTAAGTCAAGAAATTGAAGGATTGTTGATTAGTGTGACACAGTTCGACTTTCGCCTATACAGCAATATCTGCTTCTAGCATAGCAAAACAAACCGTTGATGTCAAACAGAGATATGTAAACTGGGCCCCAAAATTCAGTTATCGGCTGTAAAATCAAGCCCATGACCATGGATCCACAAACCGAGAAAAAACGCCCCCTGCTATCACCTGTTATGCGTTTGTTCCTGACAACCATGATCCTTGCCAACGTGGCAGGAGCAATGTATGTCGGGTTTATTCCGCTTTATCTGAAATCGTTGGGGGCTGAAATCGCTGAAATCGGGCTCTTTTTCACGATTTCTCAGATTATTCCCCTGGCGCTGCAGATCCTGGGCGGGTGGATCTCCGACAGCCTTGGGCGGCTGAAAAGTATTGCTGCTGGCAGTGTTTCCGGTGTTGTTTCTTACATCGCCCTGATTTTAGCCCCCACATGGGGCTGGGTTTTCCTGGGAGAAGGTTTGAACGCCGTTACCCGCTCACTCGTGGGACCCAGTTTTGGCGCGTTTATCGCCGAAGAATCGCAGGAAGAGAATCGGGCAAAGGTATACGGGCTCGTTGATACCTTTTACACCATCGTCGCCATAGTTGGTCCGCCCGTCGGAGGGTTCCTGGTTGATCGATATGGGTTCAAAGTCATGTTGATGGTCGCTGCTTCAATTTACACAGTAGCAACGGTTATCCGGGTCCGCATGGCACGCAGGGCGAGCCATCCCGGTCAGGAAGATGGCAAAAAAGCCCGTCTCGAGTTTGGAGCCCTGAAGGTAAACCTCTCCGCGATCTTCGGCTTGTTGGTTGCAGGCGGTGTAATGACCTGGATCATCATCACAGACGGGGTGCGTGATATCTCTTTTTCGCTTTCCAGCAACTTGATCCCGGTGTACCTTGAAGATGTCGCCAGGATGAATGCACAAAAGATCGGCTGGTTGAGCTCCATTATGGGGATTGCAATGATGCTCACGTCCTTCCCTGCCGGTCACCTGGCGGACAAGCGCGGTGAGCGCCTGGCAATCGCCTTGGGTTTTGCTCTGCAATCGGTGGCATTTTTCATTTTCATCAAAGCTGAAACCTTTCTTGTCTATGCCATCAGCTACTTCTTGATTGGCGTTGGTTCAAGCCTGATGAGCCCCGCTTATCAATCTCTGCTCAGCAAAGTCTTGCCACAAAAACTACGCGGTACGGGCTTTGGGTTGGTTCATTCAGGGCTGGGGCTCTTCTCACTGCCGGCCCCGGCAATTGGCGCGAAACTTTACGAAAGCATCTCGCCCACCACCCCTCTATGGATCACTACGATAGCATCCGTATTGGCAGTAATCCCGGCAATCTTCAAGTTTAAACTGACTGACAAGGATCGTCAGCAAATCGAAAAGGCTGAGGCAAAAATCCTCCGGGCGGAAGAGAAAAAATAAGCCAGGGGTATTCGCCCTGGCTTTATAGTGGATTTTTTTACGGCAGGTCCTAACCCTTGGTGAGGGTAAAGGACTGACCGCGGACTTTGTACTTGCTGTTGGCGGAGACGATCTTTTCGAGGTATTGCTCGGAGACATCCACGGTCGTACGGTGGTTTTGGATGTAGATCCTGCCCAAAGCAGTACCTGGGATCCCAGCAATACCTGCAATGGACGCAACCACATCCGACGGACGCAGTCCGTCCACCTTCCCAAGCTCCATTTCGAGGCGGATCATGCCTTCTTCATCGCTTTGCTTTCCGCGCACACTGGCACGCGGTTTGGTGCGGCCGCTTGCTTCCCGCGGTCTGCGCGAGCTCGACTCATCCCGACCACCGCGATCAGAGCGCTCGGTGCGTTCCCCACGAGGGCGCCGCTCTGGGCGCACAGCTTTCTCTGGCAGGGGGCTGATCTCGGGGATGGGGCGCTGTTTTTCTTCAGCCCGGGCTACCTTAAGCGCTGCGGCAGCCATGTCAATCGGGTCCACCCCACTGGCAACCAGTGTCTCGACTAAAGCACGTTCTTCCTTGGCACGACCGCGTTTAAGCCATGTTTCGATCTTGGAAAGCAGGCTGTCAAGCCGTTTCGCCATGATCTCTTCAGCGGTGGGAATGGTCCCTTCCAGCATTTGCTGGTGAGTGAACTGTTCAATCAGCCGGACTTGCCGTCTTTCGGACGGTCTGGCGAGCGAAATCGCCACGCCCGTCCTGCCAGCCCGACCCGTTCTTCCGATCCGGTGTACAAAGGTTTCGGACTCTTCCGGCAGGTCGTAATTGAAGACGTGCGTGATGTTTTCCACGTCCAGTCCGCGGGCAGCCACATCGGTTGCCACCAACACCTTCACCTGTCCCGCTCGGAAGCGTGCCATGGTGTGTTCGCGGGCTTCCTGGCTCAGGTCCCCGGAGAGCGCTTCGGAGGCGTATCCCCGCAGGTTGAGTTCGTTGACGAGTTCGCCTGTGCGAACGCGCGTGCGGGTGAAGATCAGCGCCGTGGTGATATCTTCCATCTCGAAGAGGCGTGTCAAAACAGCCAGCTTGTCGTGTTCGTTCGTGTAATAAACAATCTGCTTGGTAGCCGCGACGGTGACCTGTTCAGTTTGGATGGCAACGGTTTTTGGGTTGCGCAAGTACTTGCGAGCAAGCTCACGGATCCTTGGGGGCAGGGTTGCAGAGAAAAGCGTCGTCTGGCGTTCATCCGGCGTGGCAGCCAGGATTGCTTCCATGTCCTCCACGAAACCCATTGAAAGCATCTCATCGGCTTCATCCAATACGACGGTATGCACTTCGGTCAGGTCCAGGCGACCACGTTTCACGAGGTCCAGGATGCGACCCGGCGTGCCAACCACCACCTGCACGCCGCGGCGCAGTTGGTTGAGCTGTTGCGTGTAGGACGTGCCGCCGTAGACGGTCAGTACGCTCACGCCCATGAACTGACCCAGCGACTGGATCATTTCAGTCACCTGCAGGGCCAACTCGCGGGTGGGGGCGACCACCAAAGCCTGGGGCAGGTATTGCTCAGGGTCGATGCGGTTGAGGATAGGCAGCGCGAAGGCGGCTGTCTTGCCGGTGCCGGTTTGAGCCTGGCCGGTAACGTCGCAGCCTTCCTGCATCAGGGGGATGATCCCAGCCTGGATCGGGGTGGGCTGGGTGTAACCCAGCGTGGTAATTGCCTGCACCAGCTCGGGGCGCAGGTTAAAATCTTCAAAATTTACGGTCATCAAAACTCCATTTTCTAAGTTTGAGCAGGCGCAAGAAAAAACATGCTGTTGGCATGCCCAGCGGCGCTCAATATTTATTTTTTACTCAGGGGGAAGTCTTGATTATTCCGTACTGTTATCTGCAACGCGCTTCGCCTCGCGGCTCGGCACTCCCAAACACAATCAGTCAAACATCTGTTTTGGAACGTCCAAAACGCACACCCAAAATAAAAGTTCTCACGCGAGAACTGCAGAAGTATAACACTGATTGGAACAGCTGGGTTCTACCCGTACAGGTTATCTTCCAACTTTTGGGTATAGGATTTCTAAACTTGATACCACCATTATCCTGCTTGTATAAAGTATGTATAGGGAATAGTTGAAGTCACCTATTCCATCTACTATAATTTTTCTAAAGCACCGGGTTAACTTTTCTGTCCTTTTACTCTCTCTATCGAAATTTGTTCTATTAGATAAACATTACCTTAATTTGCAACAATGTTTCTACGGAGTCAACTGGACTTGTCCACGAGATCAAACAGCCCTTTACTTTGAAAAGGAGAAAAATGACCAAAAGCAAAGTTTTCGCAGCTTTCCTCGTTTTTACTTCGTTCCTGGTGGCCTTTAGCGGACCCGGGATTGTACAAAACGCTTCTGCCCAACTCCAAAACCCGCCATTACTTAGCTCACAGACAGAAAACCACCAACCCGAAACACTTCCGCAAACCCAAATCATTCTTGACGCAGATGCACCACCAACGGACGAGTATATCCCAACCGGCGATGTGCCTTTGCAGATTGAAGTGCCTTCAATTCTTTACAGGGACCTCCTCCAAGAAACTGACAGTTGGATCGGGTCCACACCCCACGGTGTCCAATCGGATTCTGTCCAGGGTGGAAACAGCACTCAAGCATTGGTCTTACACGATAATGGTCCAATTGTCACACATCCTGGTGCGGGATACAACGGCAACGATGCTTCCGCGCTTCAGAGCGCGTTAGGAATGGGTATTTTAGGATTCAGCAATTCGACTGCCACTGGTTTCAAATTGGCAGATGACTTCACCATACCCCCAGGGAACGGCTGGGTGATTGATAACATAACGTTTTATGCTTATCAGGCTGGCACTTATGGCGACCCTCCAGCATCGACCATCACCGGTCTCTATCTTCAAATCTGGGACGGTTCCCCAAACGACCCTGCCAGCTCGATCCTCTTTGGAGATCTTGTTACCAACCGTCTGATCGATACCTATTGGACCAACATCTACCGTGTGTTGGATACAGGCCTGACCAACTCTGAGCGTCCCATCATGGCAGCCGTTGCAGATGTTAATATTTCGCTCCAATCAGGAACGTATTGGATGGTTTGGGCCTCGGAAGGCTCTTTAGCCTCAGGACCGTTTTCACCGCCTATTACCATCCTTGGTCAAACCACCACCGGCAATGCCCTGCAATATTCCCCATCAAGCAGTTCCTGGGGACCTGTCAATGATTCAGTCAGCGGGACCCCGCAAGGAATGCCCTTTGTGATTGAAGGAAGCTTAGGTGGTTGGCTTTGGGATCAAGCCCCGAGCATGACGCAAACTGGCACCTATACTGACCAGGAATTTCCGGATGTTCCCTCTCACAGTTCCTATCTTGCGGATGATTTTGAGGTCGATGGAACCTGGAAGATTAATAGCATTTTTGTGCCCGGCGATGGTTTTTCAGTCTTCGATTCGCTTTTTGACGCGACGGCGCTCACCTGGCAAATTTACGCGGATGACGGTGGCATTCCTGCCGGCGATCCTTCCGGGGCCAGTTCTCCCCCAGTCTGGTCCCTTACATTGGCACCTTCAGATCCCAAAGTCACCATATCTCCCGGTTACTCTGGAAACCCTTCCAATACGCTCCTGCAGCTATCAAGTCCTCTAAAATTAAGTTCCGGGCATTACTGGCTGTTGTTTTACCCGACCATGAACGCTTCTCAAGGAGGATATGGCCTCAAACCAGCAAACACAAATAATGGAGGGGTCGCGAAGTTTATCAATCCCAATGGCGGATTTGGCTTAGGTACGGAGTGGCAGGATTGGACTGTGGCCGGCGCGCCAACCCACGACTTTGCATTTAGCATTGGCGGCACGACTGGCCCCTCATGGAAGAGCATATCCTCGATAAACACTCTTGGGCGTTCCCGCCCTGCAGCCGCCCTGGTGAATGGAAAAATCTACCTTTTTGGTGGTGAGGTTAGTGACGGAAGCCAAGCGGAGCAGGTTGAGAGATATGATCCCTCAACCAACACTTGGACAACATTGGGTGGGGTGATGCCCAACCCTGCCAGCAACATCTGCACCGCAGTAATCGGAACCGATATCTATATCCCGGGGGGATACCTTACCTGGTCCACATACACAAACGCCCTGCGAATTTTCCACACCTCAACCAACAGCTGGTCAGTGGTGACCACTGACCCAATGCCAGCGGAATTATCGGGAATGGGCTGTACCACTATGAACAACAATATTTATGTGGTCGGCGGAAACGGTTCAACCGGTGCACAGGCTTCCGCTTACGTCTACAACCCATCTGCGCCAGCCGGCTCAAGATGGTCAACCATAGCTTCATTGAACACTGCCAACGCAAATATTGGCGTAGTAACAATTAGTGGAAAACTATACGCCCTGGGCGGTTTAGCTTGCCCCACTTGTGTGGAAGTATATGATCCAGCTGACGGAGCGTGGCATGTTGTCACCAGTTTGACATCCGAAAGGGGAGGAGCAGGGGTCTATGCTATCGGAACTAACCTTTATGCCTGCGGCGGAGGCTGGAGCGCCTATCATGACACCTGCGAGTCTTATGACACCAACCAGGGTAACTCGGGCACATGGCAAACCCACCCTTCGATCATGATTCAGGGTCGGCGGAATTTCGGCTATGCCAACATCGGACCTGTGATGTACGCGATTTCCGGGTATAGGGGCACCTATCTACAGACAGCTGAACGCTGGTCTTTTGATTCATATTTGCCAATCACAATAAAGTAAAACGAATTGGTTCTTTCCACCGTCCTGTTCCAGATGTCGGAACAGGACGGCTTGGAAAGGCAGCCATAGTTTACAATTCCTGAGTCCCATTCTTCTGCACAATCTCACCTGTTTTTGATCAATATTCTTGCATGGCAAGTTTATGCTTTATAATTCGGGTTAATCATCCATTAACCCAACTCTTTCATGGAGGAAAAATGAAAAAGTATTTTCTGTTAGCGGTGGCACTGGTCTTAGTGGGAGCCATGCTGGTTGGCTGCGTGTCCGAATCCACATCCGTCCTCGATAAGATCCAAAAAGCGAAAAAGGTGTCGGTCGGGACTTCCGCCGATTACCCGCCTTATGAGTATCTTGATGACGCCGGCAACAAAACCGGGTTCGACATCGAACTGATGGCCGAAATCGCCAAGCGCATGGGCGTTGAACTTGAATGGGTGGACATGCCTTTCGACAGCCTCGTGGCTGCCGTTGCCGGCGGTAAGCTGGATATGTCCATCTCCTGCTTCAACTTCGATGAGGAACGCGACAAGATCGTTGATTTCTCCGAAGCCTACTACACCACCGAAGACGCATTTGTGGTCACCAGCGCCTTTACCGGAACGATAACCAAGCCGGAAGATGCCGCCAACTACAAAGTCGGCGTGCAGTCCGGCACCGTGCAGGACGGCTGGCTGACCGACAACCTGGTCACCCCCGGGCTGCTGCCCGAAGCCAATCTCTCACGCTACGAACGTGTGGACCAGGCAGCCCTGGACCTCGCCAATGGCCGCATCGAAGTGCTGATGGGCGATTACGTGCCGATCCAGGCTCTGGTTGCCCAAAACCCTGACCTGCAGGTCGTGTATCACGGCGTACTCTCCACCGGTCCGATCAACATCGTCCTGCCTGATGGCGACGCGGAACTTAAAGCCGAGGTCGATCGCATCATTAAGGAATTACAGGCTGAAGGTTTCATCGACCAACTGGCGGTTAAGTATTTCAGCGAGTAAGCACCCTCGCTCACGCATTCTTAACTAGTTAAGAACACAGGGGCTGCTCGAATGGCAGCCTCTGGATCAAAGGGAGCAGCCTTTGGATTTCGGTCAGTTCCTTTCTTACATTGGCTCCGGAACGGTGCTCACCGTTGGTGTGACACTGATTGCGCTGCCTGCGGGGTTATTAATCGGCACAATCCTGGCGCTGCTCTACGTCTACGGCGGCAAGGTCGCTGCCAGGGCGATGAATCTCTACAGCACCGTTTTTCGCGGAATTCCACCTGTGGTGTTGTTGTTTATCCTGTTTTTCGCAGTGTCCAAAGGCATCAACCTTTCGGCCTTTTGGGCAGGTTCGCTTTCGCTGGGGGTGGTGAGCAGTGCCTACCAGATGGAGATCGTACGCGGCGCGCTGCTTTCCGTCAGCGGGGATCAATTGATGGCTGCCCGCGCGGTTGGGCTCAGCCGGCTGCAAGCCATCCGCTACGTGGTGCTGCCCCAGGCGGTCAGGCTGGCAATCCCACCCTGGTCTAACGAAGCTGCGATCGTGATCAAGGACTCATCGCTGGTCTATGCCCTGGGAGTGCCCGAAATCTTGCGACGCGCGCAGCTGATCGGCGCCAGCTCACAACGCTATCTGCTGGCTTATCTGAGCGCAGCTGTGATCTACTTTGTGCTGGTCTACGCGACCACCCGGTTGTTGAACCTTCTTGAACAAAAACTCAGCATCCCTTCCAACCCTTAGCCTGTGGAGTATGCGCCATGCCTAAACCGATCCTGACCATCAAAAACCTGACCAAAACATATGGTCAGAACGTCATTTTTCAGCATCTTGACCTCACCGTCAACGAAGGCGACACGATCGTGATCATCGGTCCGAGCGGCACAGGAAAAAGCACTCTCCTGCGCTGCATTAACCTGCTCACCCGCCCGAATGAGGGGCAGATCTGGCTGGATGACCTCGAAATCACCGCCAAAGGCACGGATGAGGACCAGGTGCGCCAGCACATCGGCATGGTCTTCCAAAACTTTTTACTGTTCAACCACCTGACAGCCCTTGGGAACGTCAAACTGGGGCTGACGAAGGTCAAACACATGTCCGACGAAGCCGCGACCGAAAAAGCCATGCGTGAGTTGAGCCGCGTAGGTCTGGCAGACCGCGCCGACCACTACCCCGGGCAGCTCTCCGGCGGTCAGCAGCAGCGCGTGGGGATCGCCCGGGCGCTGGCGATGGACCCCCGTGTGATGCTCTTCGACGAACCCACCTCCGCCCTTGACCCCGAGCTGATTGGGGAGGTGCTGGAGGTGATGCGACAGCTCGCGCTGGATGGCATGACCATGATGGTGGTCACGCACGAGATGGGTTTTGCCCGCGAGGTCGCCGACCGGATCGTCTTCATGGAAAAAGGCTTCATCGTCGAAGAAGGCTCGCCGGATGAGATGTTCAACCATCCCAAGTTTGACCGCACGCGCGAATTCCTCTGGAAGATCACCGAACTCTACGGTAAGAAAGAAAAGGACGCCGAGTAATGCTGACCTGGCTGGGCTACTTCGAACGCTTTGGGCAAAACTTCCTGCGCGGCGCAGGGGTGACGCTGGAGCTGACGGCGGTCGGGCTGGTGATTGGCTTCGTTTTGGGCTTGCTGCTGGCATTGGCGCGCTGCTTTGGACCCAAATGGCTGCAGCGGGCGGCAGGGGCATACATCGCGATCTTCCGAGGCACACCGCTTTTGGTGCAGCTCTTCATCATCTATTACGGTCTGCCTGAGCTTGGAATTGCCTTTTCACAGAATGTAGCAGCCTACCTGGCTTTGGGTCTCAACAGCGCGGCATACCAGGCGGAATACCTGCGCGGCTCGATCAACGCCATCGGTTCAGCCCAGATGCAAGCCGGGCGGTCGATCGGGCTTAGCAAGTGGCAAACGATTGGCTACGTGATCCTGCCCCAGGCGCTTCGGCTGGCGCTGCCGAGCTGGTCGAATGAACCGATCTCGCTGTTAAAGACCACGGCTATCGTCTTCCTGATCGCGGTGCAAGACCTGATGGCGGAGGGCAAGCGCGCCGCCACGACCACCTTCGATTTCGTGGGCATCTACCTGGCAGTCGCGGTGGTGTACCTGGTGATGGTCTTCGCGCTGGACGCTCTGCTCAAATTCCTGGAACGCAAAACCAAAATCCCCGGCATGGACATCGAAACCCGGCGATAACCATCCTGGGATTTCCCTGGGCGAAGCCTGAGAATGGAATGATCGTTATCGTCATCGCGAGTGGTATTTGCGCCTGTGCCCGCGAAGCAGGGTATGGCGATCTGCTTTTCATCCATGCCAACCAGCTTAAAGGCAGACTGCTGCGCCCCTTCCGCAAATGTAGGTTTACTTTTCCTGCTGGATCGGGGCTCGCAGTGACGGACACACCCACCATCGATCATTCGCAATAAACGAATCCTGCCAGTCAGATCACAATCCCGTCCTGCGATGAATGCTAAGATACAGGTTGTTACGAACAAGAGATTTAAATGAAAAGTCTCACGGGCACTACCTTCTTTCCTCGCAGGCTCCCCAAAAAATCCGAAAGCAGTCGTCCCCAGGAGACTTAATTAAGACAAGTTACTTATTCTTCGTAAACGTATTGATGCAGCAAGGGGAACCGCTTTCGCCCTGGTAATTCTCCATGACATAGCCAGTTTCAGTCAGTGTGATAACTGAACTTCTGCTTTCCTCAACTTGTGTCTCAGTCTGGTTATCCCCTTCACCGCTTACCAAAATGTAGTAACCCATCCAACTGCGTTTGAAAGTGTTGTTACCAATCTTGTCAAAAACCATACCGCCAATGTGAAGTTGATCACCCTCAACTTTATATTCCTGGGTTACGGTTCCTGTGGCTTCGCAGATGCAATCGAAATTCTGGGCTGTAACAGAAAACTCGGTGGTAGTGTTGGTCTCGGGCACACTGATGGGCTCTGCGACAGCCGTTGGTTGTGGAACACTGGTGGGTTCCGCAAGCGGTGGCGGGGCATCGACTCCTGATGAAGGGGCTTCCTCAGATAATTGACTGACAAGTTCACTGAGTGCTGTTCCGGTGGCCAGCCGATCCAATTCTTCGTCATCGGTAAAGTTAATCCCTTCCATCGAGATGGAACATGCCAACAAGATGAATGAGATAAATAGAACCAGAGGGATAGCGATTTTCTTCTGCATTTCTTTTCCTCTTTTATCAAAGAATTAGCTGATGGAGAGTGCTCACTGAGTATTTTACTGGAACAATTTAAAAAGATGCAATATTCTCTTGATTTGATGCAGACCGAATGCAGACAAAAGCTTAAATATGGACAGTTTGGGAATAGCTAGGTTTTTTTTCGAACACTTAGCCTCTGCCGTCGATATCTTTGATGGTGATGGCATAATACAAGGGAAGTGCAGATTGCCACGCGCCTAACGGCTTTCGGAGAGATAACTGTTTTGTAAATTAATTGCTTGGCTTAACCCTCAACACCCTGCTGTTCGGGCAGGGTGTTGGGCTGAGGGTGATGGGGGTTACCTGATAATCATCGGGAGGAAGACCGGAATTAGCAGGGGAGTGAGGGAAAGGTTGTCGTAGTAGACCGAAGAAGCGCCATTGGCATAAAGATCCACGGCGGCGATGTTCTCGATGCCTCCGCCAGACATTCCATCAGTCCATGAGCCCTGATAGAGTAGCTGACCGCCGTAATAGAAGGTGCAGCTGTCGTTGGTAAGGTCTATCTCAAGGCGCAGTTCAACCCACGTATCCTTGATCAGCGGCAGCGTCCCTCATGCCAAGCCGTCGTTCCCAACCAGATTTGTACTGCCGTCAAAATAGACCTGGACTGACCAGTTCGAGGTGGTTCCGGCATCGTCATATTGATTGAGCAAGATGAAGTAGGACTGACCGGTGAACGCAGAAGGGATGTATTGCCAGGCGGTGTAGACCCACCGGCCAGTGGTATAGCCGGAATATTCGTGAACGAGGTCGGCAGTGCCCAGAATGTTGACTGAGTTGGGGGAGCTGTGGGCGTGGGCGGAAGTGGTGAAGGCGGTGAAGGCGGGATCGTTTCCCCAACCTTTCCAGCCTCCCAGGCCGTGCAAGGAAACGCCGGTTGGGTAGGAGTCGAAGTCGTCGGACCAACCCAGCTTGGGGGCGAGAGAAAAATCGTCGTAATAGATGGGAGTTGCACCATTGGCAAAAAGATTGATGGCGGCGAGGTTGTTGATTCCTAATCCAGAGACTTCATTTGTCCAGGTGCCCTGGTAGAGAAGCTGACCGCCGTAATAGAAGGCGGAAGTGTCGTTGGTGAGGTCAAACTCGAGGCGTAATTGAACCCAGGAGTCTTTGATGAGGGGCAGGGATCCACCTGTTGCACCTGTGTTCAAGACCAGATTTGTGCCGCTGCTGAAGCTGACCTGGACAGACCAGTTCATGGCAGTTCCGGCATCGTCATATTGATTGAGCAAGATGAAGTAGGATTCGCCGAGAAAGTCGGAGGGGATGTACTGCCAGGTGGTGTAGACCCACTCTCCAGAGGTGACGGCATCATATTCATGGACCATGTCACTGGTGGTTGTGATATTGACCGAGTTGGGAGCGCTGCGGGCGTGGGTGGCGGAGGTGAAGGCGGTGGCAGCGGGAGCGTTAAACCAGCCTTTCCACCCTCCCAAGCCATGCAAGGCGACACCGGTTGGGTAGGAATCGAAGTTATCGGACCAATCCGCAGCCTGGATGAGGCTACCAGTTGGCTGGGATTGGCTTTTGACCGGGGGATTTTCGGATGTTGGCGTGGTGTCGATAGCTCGCCCATCCTTGATGCTAAGTGGGAGTGAGAAGCTGAAGAGGAGGAGGGTTAATACCATAATAATCCTGGTGGAAATGCCCAGTTGAGGTGACTTTTTCATCTTAATCTCCTTGGTTGAAAGTTTTGGATGATTTCATGCAAATTAGCGCATTGTGTATTATGCAGAGATCGTCATTGAAAGTGAGTGTGGTTATTAGAACTATTGTCGGCAGCCAAACTGAGTCGGTGTAAGAATACTTATGAAATTTGGGTTGGATATAAATGATTATAGGTGTTTGTTTTTGGAAATACAAGAGGTAAAGAAGAAATCAAATAGGGTTTGTGCGGTGAATGAGGTGCTTTTCCAGCTGCGAGGGTTTTCCACATGGGATCGGTTGATGGTTTTCGCCTGCCGGCCAGGTCTCTTTCAGATTGAGACGCAGGGGGTAAATCAGATTACTACACGCACCGTTCCTCGCAAAGACAGACTATTGTTTTCGCGAGTGAATCTTTAGTTCCACGAATTCACATCAACCCTGTGTTGTTCGTAGGGCGAAATTGGAAGCACTGCACAGATCATTCCGCAGTGACTTTGATGTGCCTCCAATTCGCCATAACGCCATCGATCTTTCTCGTCATCGCGAGCTTCTTTTGCGTGGCGATCTGCTTTTCAACCATGTCATCCAGCTTAAAGGCAGACTGCCACGCCCCTTCCGGACATGTAGGTTTGCTTTTCCTGCTGGATCGGGGTTCGCAGTGACGTACACACCCACCATCGATCATTCTCAGTAAACGAACTTTGCCAGTCAGATCACCATTACGGCGGATTGAGGGCACGACACGTTTGTCCATCACAATGTTCACGGTGCCCTCAAGCTCGCCCTACAATTTACTTCATTCACGAAGCAGAAAGGCGAGGCAATGTGCGCGTAGGGCGTGATTGGAAGCACTGCGTAAATTATCATGCAGAGGCCTTGGTGTGCTTCCTATCCGCCATCACAGCCTTGATTATTCGCAATAAATAAGTCTTACCCCATCAAGTCACCTTTGGCGGCGGATTGAGGGCACGACACGTTTGTACATCACAATGTTCACGGTGCCCTCAAGCTCGCCCTACGAACAACTCTCTTTGGATTGGAATAAATGGAGTCCTTCGGTCAGATCGCATGCTCGGTCTGCCCACGCCGCCTTTGACGGCGGGGTGCTTCGCAAGAGACCGGCACAATCAATGTTGTAGATTGCCCTAACCTGCTTCGTCGGCACAGGCACACTTGGCGGTGTTGCAATTACGGTAAGAGAATAAGATAATAAATGTTCACGGGCCAGTGTCCACTTCTTCTATGCTAGCAATCTTTGCTGGAGAACAAATTGCTTTGTTATCATTTATATATCGCAACATTTCGTAGTGAAGATACTAGCGAAGAGAGTCCTATGATGACAAAAAAATACTGGAAAAGTTTTTTATATATTCTAAAGGCTCTATGATGGAACTAAATTGAGCCTGGTCATAATCTAGGTTTACCATCTAGTAAGATAATACCTTGATGAGTATATTTCGAAAACATGATCAATCAGTCGAGGCTTGTTTTACTAGGATTCAATTCTTCCACATCTTGGTGTGTGGTCATTCCGTTCTTAACAATGCACAATATAGTTCTTCATCTCTTAAGACAACTGGGTATATAATCAGCAGAGACTTGGTTCCAGAATATATGACAGGAAAAACAATTATAAGTGGACTGCTTGGTGAAAAATGGGTACTTTTTCTTCTTTAATAAGTAAATTTACTTCTTTGCTAGATGAGGAACTCATGTTGGTAGAGTTTTTAACTGACAAGCAGTATAAGGCGTATACCGGTGAAACAAGCGACACCAAGAAGCAATTATTACGTATTCGCACGGAGCGAGAGGAGTTAATTCACAATTCTTGGCTTACTTATAAGTATTCAGAAAAAATCTTCTTTTTGCAACATCTCACTTACTCATTCAATTCCAAGTTAGATAACATAAAAATCCCATTCGTACTTGAATGCTTAGACGACGAAAATATTAAAATCCAGAGCTTGGGAAGTCACCTACTATTCCTATTCTTTTGTCGACTTGTCTATGAAAAGTTCAATGACTCATTTGTACATGAATTTATCATCGGATATGATGATTTTGAATTTGCTAGAGACTTTGCTTGTCTCTGGGGTAATTACGAGTACATAGAAAGAAACACTGGGTGGGAAGAAGTTGTTGACAATTTTCTTCAAAATGAAAAAGCAAACACAATTATCCAACATATCTGGGATGTAATAGAATTCATGACTGTCAATAAAGATATCTTGAGAAATTCTTCAATAGATTGTCTAATTGATTTTGTTTTTGAAGGATCGCTCAAACAAATCCTGAAAGGTTTTTCGGATCACTTCCTAGAGCACATTGCTCTATCAAGTTATGAACTTTATCCTGATGATAACAGGCGCATAATCGCTTTATGTTGTGACATTCTGATTCAAAGAGTTGCTTATGAGGATTTATATTACGACAGTAGACTAAAGTCACAAGATAAAATAATCAGTCAACTTCTTTCTACCCTCTGTTCTTCACAGGGATCTGACATCCAAACAGACTGGATAGAATATAAGAATCGTTTGGAATACAGAGATGATGAGCTAGTCCGCAATAACAATTGCGTGTGGTACGACAACATGTACCTGATACCAAAGCTTGTTGACCAAAGGAATTGCGACGATTTCTTCGAAGGGGATATTGAAGACTTAATGAATGAAAGAGAAGACTTAGATTATATCAGTCGGATATTCGATAACGGGCACAATTTGTCGAGTAACCTCAATACTCAATTGGATGATGAGGAGGAGATTCTAAACAGGTTGTACAACGATGAGTCTTATGTTGAAAGCATTTTAGATGATTTAGAAATGTTTGAAAATGGATGGTTCGAGAAGGACCCTGAATCTTGGGATCTTGATTAATTTACTACGGAATGGACCTATGGTATAAACCCTACCGTTTCCGTTTCGTAACAGTTTTATCTCAATAACAAGGTTCTTTAATGATACCCCAGAGACAATATTTAGATTGAACGTGAGTGAGGGCGAATTTCTTCCATGCTTGGAAAAACAATAATTTACTGGCATATACCAATGTTCCTCGGTTTTTAGACTTGATATACTCTAGGTGTTAATGACAAATACAAAGGCAGAGTTCCGTGCTTCACTAGTAAAAACTACAAGAGCATTTAGGTAATAAGTCTCACTGGTATATTTCTTCTTCCTTCCGAGGCAACGCTATAGATACCTGCGGAAGTGAGGACCAGTTAAAAATAAAAGCCACAGTAAGATGTGGCTATTGATTTAAATGAAAAGTCTCTTGGCAATGTCCTACTCTCCCAGGGGGCTGCCCCCCAAGTACCATCGGCGCTGACGACCTTAACTTCCGGGTTCGAGATGTTACCGGGTGTACCCTCGTCGCTAATATCACCAAGAGACATATTTCTATGCTCATAAGCTGAATAACACTTGTAGAAACGAATACTTATCTAAAAAAGCAGCGAGTTCTCCGCATCACGTTGAAGCCCTCGATCATTAGTACAGTTTAGCTCAGCGCATTGCTGCACTTACACATACTGCCTATCAAGCAGGTGGTCTACCTGCGATCTTACTATCTTGACGATAAAAGTGATCTAATCTTAAGGCGAGTTTCCCACTTAGATGCTTTCAGCGGTTATCTCTGCCAGACGTAGCTACCCAGCAATGCCGTTGGCACGACAACTGGCACACCAGAGGTCTGTCCACCCCGGTCCTCTCGTACTAGGGGCAGCTCCACTCAAATCCCTTACGCCCACAGCGGATAGAGACCGACCTGTCTCACGACGGTCTGAACCCAGCTCGCGTACCGCTTTAACGGGCGAACAGCCCGACCCTTGGGACCTTATCCAGCCCCAGGATGCGATGAGCCGACATCGAGGTGCCGAGCCAGGTCGTCGATATGGACTCTTGGACCTGACTAGCCTGTTATCCCCGGGGTAGCTTTTATCCGATGAGCCACGGCCCTTCCACTCGGAACCGTGGGATCACTAAGCCCGACTTTCGTCTCTGCTCGGCGCGTTGGCCTTGCAGTTAAGCTCCCTTATGCCTTTACACTCTCTGGCTGGTTTCCATTCAGCCTGAGGGAACCTTTGGGCGCCTCCGTTACTCTTT
>DAOOPV010000026.1:0-29572 GCA_035388405.1 Anaerolineaceae bacterium | reverse complement strand
ACTGCCGGGGCCACCGCCGCCATGGGGGGTGGAGAAGGTTTTGTGGAGGTTGTAGTGCATGACGTCAATTCCGCACTCACCGGGCTTAAAGACGCCCAGCAAGGCGTTCATGTTAGCGCCGTCGCCATAAACCAGGCCGCCAGCTTCATGCACGATGCGGATGACTTCGGCGGTGTTCTCGTCGAAGAGGCCGAGCGTGTTGGGATTGGTGAACATGATGCCGGCGAGGGTGTCATCGCAGAGCTCAGCCAGGGCTATGAGGTCCACATTGCCGCGCTCGTCCGAAGGCAGCTGTACGGGGTCAAAGCCGAGCATCGCCGATGAGGCAGGGTTGGTGCCGTGGGCAGAGTCGGGGATGAGGATGCGGGTGCGTTTGAGGTCACCGTGGTCTTTGTGGTACTTGGCAATGATCATCGTCCCGACCAGCTCGCCCTGAGCTCCGGCAGCCGGCGCCAGGGTGGCATCGGCGAAGCCGCCGATCTCAGCCAGCCAGTTTTGCAGGGTGTACATCAGGTAAAGATTGCCCTGAACGGTATCTTCAGGCTGCAGGGGGTGGGTGGCGGCGAAACCGGGGTAGCGCGCAGTGGCTTCATTGATCTTGGGGTTGTACTTCATGGTACAGGAACCAAGGGGATAAAAACCAAGGTCGATGGCGTAGTTTTTCTGGGAGAGCTTGGTGAAATGGCGCACAACGCCTAGCTCGGAGATCTCAGGGAAGGGGAAGTTGGCGCGCGCAAATTCCTGGGGGATTTCACTCAGGGGAACATCGGGTTCCTGGAAGGTGACGCCGGTACGACCGGTGGAGGAAAGCTCAAAAATGGTTGGCTCACGCATGTTCCACCTCGCTTAAAACGTCGGTCAGATTGTCGATATCTTCGCGTGAAATCATCTCGGTGACTGCCATCAGGAGGCAGCCTTCGAGTTCGGGGTAGTCCTGGCCGAGGTTGTACCCGCCGAGGATGCCGTGATCCTGCAGGTGTGCCAGCAGCTCGGGAACGTTCTCGTCAGCCTTGACGACGAACTCGTGGAAGAACGGTGTGCTCTTGAAGGGGAGCGTGAAGCCGGGGACTTCCTGGACCGCGTTGGCGGTATAGTGCGCGTTTTGATAGCAGAGGTTTGCGACCTGCTGGAAGCCAGTCTTGCCGAGGAGCGTCATGTAGATCGTTGCGGCAAGGGTCATCAGCCCCTGGTTGGAGCAGATGTTGGAGGAGGCTTTCTCGCGGCGGATGTGCTGCTCGCGGGCTGTGAGGGTGAGCACGTATGCCAGTTCACCCTGGGTATCGACGGTCTCGCCGACGAGGCGCCCGGAAATCTTGCGAAGCAGGGCGTTTTTGACCGCGAAGAAACCGAGGTACGGACCGCCATAGGAAAGCGGAATGCCGAGCGGCTGACCTTCGCCAACCACGATGTCGGCGCCGATTTCGCCAGGAGGGGTGAGCAGTGCCAAGGCGGTGGGGTTAGCCACAACCGCGACCAGGGCTCCCTGGGCATGGGCGGCTTCGATGAGGGGTTTGTAGTCGATGATGCGGCCGAAGAAATCGGGATATTGCACCATCACCAGGCAGGTGTCGAGGTCGATTTGGTCGATCAACTTCTTCAGGTTGGGCTCGATGCCGGTTTCGACGTCATCCCCGACGATGCGGATGGCGTCGTTGGCTTGCATGTAGCCCCGGATGGTTTCGCGATACTGTGGGTTGATGGCGCGCGAGAGCAAGACCTTGGAGCGTTTGCCGCGGAAGTTGTTGTATGCAAGGATCACTGCCTCCGCAGCGGCAGTTGCGCCGTCGTAGTGCGAAGCGTTGCTGACATCCATCCCAGTGAGCAGGCTGATCAGGCTCTGGAATTCAAAGATCGCCTGGAGCGTGCCCTGGGAGATCTCGGGTTGGTAAGGGGTGTAAGCTGTGTAGAACTCACCGCGCTGGAGGAGGTTATCAACCGCGGCGGGGATGTAGTGTTGATACGCGCCAGCGCCCAGGAAACTTATAAAGTCGCGGGTGGTGGCATTGGCTGAGGCGATACTGTCCAATTCGGTCGCGGCTTCCATCTCAGAAAGCGCCCGAGGCAGGTTCAAATCGGGGAAGCGATTTTGTTCGGGGACCACTTTGAAGAGATCCTCGACTTTTTCGACTCCAATTGTTTTGAGCATCGCCTCCACATCAGCTTTTGTGTGTGGAGTGAACATAGGCTTAGCGGTCCTGGCAATAAGCGTCGTAAGCAGCAGAATCCATCAGTTTGTCAAGTTCGGACTCATCGCTCACCTGGACTTTAGCAAGCCAACCGCCTGTGTAAGGTTCGGAGTTAAGCAGCTCGGGGGTATCAGTGAGGACCTGATTGACTTCGAGGACCTTACCGCTGACGGGGAAGACGACTTCAGCCGCGGCTTTAACGGATTCGATGGTCGCCAGGCTGTCACCAGCGCTGATCTCATCATCGGGATCGATGGCAAATTCAACGAAAACGACATCGGAGAGGGAATCCTGCGCGTAGTCGGTGATGCCGATAATGGCGATGCCGTTTTCTACCTTGACCCACTCGTCTGTTTTCTGATATTTCAGTTCTTCTGGCACTAACATTTTGGCTCCTTTAAGCTTGTTAATTAGAACAGAGGCACGTTCTGTGCCCCTGTCATCTTCGATTTCAGAGGTTTGAGGGTTTGTTTACCTGAGAGTTTCACCATAGACGGCTTGCCCCTTCGGTGCCTGCACAAGCAGGACTCTTCCCATTGGACGCATTTAATTTTAGCGGTTTGTGGGGATTAGTCAAGCCAAATTCTCTAACCGGTATTTTAACCTTCATGGTCGGTCTTCAAATCTGGTCTGTGAAGCGTTCAGGATGGGTGTAGACATTGAAACGCGAACCACGGGCATAACCAATCAGGGTCATGCCCCATTCATTTGCCAGCTGGATCGTGACGGTGTTGGGGGAGGTGAGCGAGATCACAACCGACACACCCATTCGGGCAGATTTTTGGAGCATTTCAGAGCTGATGCGACCGGTGGTGAGCAGAATGGATGGTTTGGTCGCAGGTTCCCTGAGCAAGATGAAACCTGTCAGTTTGTCGAGGGTGTTGTGCCTGCCGAGATCATCAGCCAACACGAGAATTTTATCGCCATCAGTGATTGCAGAGCAGTGAATACCACGGGAGGTTGTCTGGTCATGCTGCGTCTGAAGAAAATCAGCCAGTAACCCAGCAACGATTCCAGCGCTCAAGGAGACTTCATTCAGGTTTGGCTTGTCGGGCTGTTCAAGCCGCTGGGCGGTTTGGCCACCACCGCAGCCCGTGGTTTTAATCCAGGATGTGGGCTTGCTGATGGGCATGGTAGTGTCGACCTCCACAAAGTCTGCGGTATCACAAACGTGTACCCGCGAGAGGTCTTTGGTGGAGTTGATCAGCCTTTCGTTGTACAGGAAACCAACTGCTAATTCGGCGATCATGTCAGGGGTGCAGAGCATTTCCATCCAGGGCTTGCCGTTGACGATCAGGGTGACTGCCTGTTCAAGAGGAACCTGACCTGTTTGAGTCTGCCATTTGCCATCAGAGCACTGCAAAAAAGAAATCTCGTTACTTTTCATATTGTTACCTTCCGTTTGCCCGGATAATGCCACCACCGAGTACCTTCTCACCTTCGTAGAATACCGCGCTTTGGCCGGGAGTTATGTCCCGCAGGGGTTGACTGGTTTCAACCATCACGCCGTTGCCATCTGCAGCGGTGAGGGTTGAGCTGACAGGGATTGCCCGATATCGGATCTTCACCTCGCAGACCAAAGGCAAGAGGGGTGATTGACCGCTGATCCAATTGACTGGATGCACGAGGAAGAAGGAGTTTCCAAGTTCGCTGGCTGTACCAACGATCAGCGTATTGGTTTCAGGTTTCTTTTCAAGGACGTACAACGCTTCGGTATAGGCTGGCAGGCCTTTCCTTTGCCCGATGGTGTAAAAAACCAAGCCCTGGTGCATGCCCAAAAGCTGCCCGTTGGCATTCCGGACCTCTCCGGGTTGGGTAGAAGCGGAGGCGTACTCACGCAGAAACTGGTGGTAGTCCTCCTGGTCAACAAAACAGAGGTCCTGGCTGTCGGGAGTGTCTGACACTGTCAGTCCAAGGCCTTGGGCGATGGCCCGCACCTCTGGTTTTCGCAATTCGCCGAGAGGAAGGATCGACCGTTTCAGTTCCTCTTGGGTCAGGTTGCTCAGCATGTAGCTTTGGTCTTTTGCCAGGTCCTTTGCGCGCCAGAGTTCGAACCTGCCATTATCAGCCTGGATAATGCGCGCGTAATGACCGGTCGCCACGAATTCTGCCCCTTGTTTGTTGGCAAAGTCGATCATTTGGGTCCATTTTAGAATTCGATTGCACAGGACGCAGGGATTAGGCGTTTCGTTTGCCAGGTGGCTGGCAACAAAGGATTCCACAACTTCCTGTTGGAATGACTCACGCGCGTCTTTGACCTGCAAAGGAATACCCAAGTGATCAGCGACCTGCCTGGCAGCTTCGATCCCTTTTTGATCTGTTCGGCTTGCATGCCAAAGCTGGAGGGTTAAACCATGCACGTCGTAGCCCTGCTTGATCAGCAAAGCGGCTGCCACCGCGCTATCCACGCCGCCACTCATGGCGATAATGACTTTTGCCATACTGTCTCCAGCTCTAATTATAGAGGATTTCAAACGGCGGTTTTGCCCGTGTTTACTTTGCCAAGCAGTTGCCCGGCTTCTTCCACGTATTTGAGCGACTGGTGGCGGAAGTAGGTGTTGTAAAGCTCGGCATAATGACCACCTTGCTCCAGTAAGTTCTGATGGCTACCCTCTTCGATGATCGAACCATGGTCGAGCACGATGATGCGATCGGCAGATCTCACGGTTGAAAGACGATGAGCAATCAGAATACTGGTCGAGTGCTCGAGTATCAGCCCAAGCGCCTGTTGAATCTGATATTCGGTAAAAGGATCGATGCTGGCTGTGGCTTCGTCGAGAATGAAAATGGCAGGTTTGTGCGCCAACACGCGCATGAGAGCCACTAATTGGCGCTGACCCATGGAAATGTGAGCGCCGCGCTCGCCTACCTGCGTGTCGAGCCCATTGGAGAAGGTCTCGAGCCACTCGCCGTTGCCGATCTGGTTGGCAAGCTGTGTAATCTCTTCCCGGCTGATGGTTGGCACCGCAAAGCGGATGTTTTCCTCTACCGTACCGTCAAACAGGAAAGGTACCTGGGTGACGATGCCCATATTGCGGCGAAGAGCAGGGAGATCAAACTTACGGATATTGACATCGTCTATGAGCAGTTCGCCCTCCTGGAACTCGTAGAACCGCGAAATCAACCTGGCAATCGAGGACTTGCCAGCACCAGTATGACCGACGATGGCGATATTCTCTCCGGGTGCGATGTGGAGATCAAAATTATCGAGCACCTTTCCACCTGTCGCGTAGTTGAAACTGAGATGGTTAAAATCAACTTTTCCGCCAAGACTTTCGACCTTGAGAGCATCACTCTGAATGACAGAGCGTTCTGAATCGATCAGGGCAAAAATACGTTCTGCGGCTGAGAGACCGGTTTGAACCTGGGTCCAGTACGAGGTGACGCTTAGGATAGGCATCAAGAAGCGGTCACTTGCCAGCAGGACCATGTACCATGCGCCAGCAGTGATCAGACCCTGGGTGACACTTAGCGCGCCAAAATAAACCAGAACGGCAATGCTGATACCGCTGATGGTCCGCATAACCGGGAAGACAATCGAGAGCACGAAACCACGCTGCACATTGACTTTGAATGAAGTGGTGTTGGAGGTTTTGAAATCCCTATAGATTTCTTCTTCTTGGCGGAAATTCTTTGCGACAGAGATGCCGCTGATTGTTTCCTTGATCGTAGCGTTTACGTTTGCCATGGCGCGCATACCTTTGGTTGTGACACGACGCGCCAATTTGCGGAATTGTGAGACAACCAGCATGACGATAGGGATGAATGCCATCAAAACCAGGGCAAGCCGCCACTCGGCGTTGAAAAGGATGATTGCTGTGACAATGGATTGGACGATGCTCCCAGCAACATCCATTGTTAGGCGGATAAGCATGGAGAAATCATTTGTGTCGGTTGTGATGCGGGAAACGATTCGCCCGGATGAAAGGCGGTCATGGAAAGCAAGATCCTGCTCAATGGAAGAGGCAAAGGCGTCAATCGACAGGTTGCGATTCATATCTGCAGTGATGCGCGACATGAGCCGTCTGATGACATAATAGAATACAAAATCCATTACCTGCAGGAAGATCACTCCCGTAACCAGGACGGTGTATGCCGTTTCGTTTGGAATGCCAGCGATGCCTTGATCAAGAACCTTTGAGATCAGAAGCGGCGGCAAGGCAGCAAACAGACCCTGCAGGATGATGCTAACCGTCATCCAGATGATAAATTTTCGATGACGCTTGGCGTAATCCCAGATTCGACCAAGCAATACCTTATTGCTATACTGTCGATCGTAGAGTTCACCGGTAAGTCCTTGGTGGAAGCCCATTACTCTTTTGCCTCCGCAAAGATGTTCCGGTAAGATTTTGAGGTCTGCATCAGTTGCTCATGCGTGCCGATAGCGGCGATGCGCCCTTTGCGCATGACAATGATCAGATCTGCCCAGCGTATCTGGGAAAGACGGTGGGTGATGATGAAGGTTGTTCTGCCCTCGGAAGCGAGTTTGATTGCCTGTTGGATCTCATCCTCGGTTTTACTGTCAATCGCGCTGGTGGAGTCGTCCAGGATCAGGATCTTGGGATCTGTCAGAAAAGCCCTTGCGAGAGCCAGCCGCTGCCGTTGACCCCCGGAAATCGTTGCTCCTCTTTCTCCAATGACGGTTTCATAACCTTCGGGCAATTCGCCAATAAAACCATCAGCCTGGGCTTTTTGTGCTGCGAGCACGATTTCTTCCTGAGTAGCATTTGGTTTGCCGAAGGCGATATTCTGAGCCACCGACTTAGAAAACAGAAAGATATCCTGCTCGATAATTGAGATCTGACCCCGGAGGCTGTCCAGTTTCCATTCCTTCAAGTCCAGCCCGTCGATTTTTACGCTGCCTGAAAGGGGATCATAAGTGCGGTTGATCAGACGCACCAGGCTGGTTTTTCCGGAACCGGTTTGCCCTACGATCGCAACCGTCTGCCCCGGGTTTACTTCAAAAGTAAGTTCCTGCAAATTGAGGTTTTTACCGTCGTAAGCAAAGCTAACATTCTCAAAGTTGACCTTGCCTTGAATGACACCACTATGGCCGAATTCGTTTTGATCCAGATTGTTCTCACTATTCATTGTGGAGAGCAACCTGCGCGCGCCAGCGATTCCAAGTGAGATCTGAGAATAGGAACGGATGGAGGTGTTGGTCGGAAAGCCGAGCATTGCAAGACCACTGAAGTAAGAAATCACATTGCTTAGTGGAATAGTGCCTAGCCGATAAAGAATTAATGCGTGCAGCAAGCCGAAGCCCATTGCCAGAGCCAGGAGAAGTAGCGGAATAAAACGGGCTTCTATGTCTCCTTGTTTGACGTTGGCATCGCGAAAGGCTCGCGAGTTAACTTTAAAACGCTCGATCTCTGCTTCTTCCTGGGAGGCTGCCTTAACGGTCTCGACGCCGTCAATGTCTTCAGCCAGGCGGCTGTTGAGCGTGCCGAAGGTTGAGCGAACTTCGCGCGTGACAGGCTCAAGGATCTTCAAAAAATGAGCGATAGCCACAAAATATAAAATGATGAACAAGACCGGGGTAAGCAGAAGGGCAGGGTGGATGGAAGCACCGATCCCGAGAGGAATGAAAAGGAAGTTAATTGAGCCCAGCACCATGTTGAGCCCGGGGCTGAAGATGTAGTTGACCTCGCGAATGTCGTTTGTGGCACGTGCCATCAAATCGCCGATGGACTGCAAGGAGTGGAAGGTCATGCTCTTGCCAAGCAGACTAATATAAAACTCGTCGCGCACATCGCGTTCAATGCGTTGGGCGGTGACCTCAAAACCAAAGTTGCGGAAAAACTGCATGAACCCACGGATGATCTGGGATATCCCAACTATTGCGCCTGCCCGGAGGAAGATTGATGGCAGGGGATTGCCGCTGGTCAAGTTTTCAAAAACGATACCGTACTGAAGCGCTGGGATTGAAGCCAGGGCAGCATTGCCCATCGCCCCGATGATGGCTACCAGGAAGATTGGCCAGTGATGCAAAGCATGCGATGCAACCCAACTAAAGGCATTGCTGCGATTGGTTTTGTATTTGAAGGGACTGTTGAATTCGCTAATTGCCATCATTTACCCGATAACCTGATGTTACCAAAGCGTTATTCTACCCTAAGCTTGTATAAAGCACAGGAATTTGCTCAAATTGTCGTTTTTGACTATCCTTTGGGTCGTAAAAAGTCATTCATCAGCAGGGCTAATGGCTTGACCGATCTGAAAGGGGGGAGTAGAATCAAGACAATTGATTAATATTATTAATCAGATTAATATGGTCAACGAGCTCAGTCCTGTCCTAAAGTTTATTGCCGACGCCACCCGTCAGGATGAGCCTATTCCAAGCATTTCTGATCTTAGCGCGCAACTTGGCATCTCAACAGCCAGCGTTCGTGAGCAACTTGAGGTCCCGAAGGAACTGGGATTTGTTGAGGTGCATACGCGAACGGGCATTCAAAAGCATGATTTTTGCCTTACCCGTCCGCTGACACTTTCTATGACCTATGGTTTGCGGGTCGACCCTGAGCTTTTCCAGGAATATGCCTCTCTGCGTCGGCAGCTTGAAATTGCATACTGGTATGAAGCCTGTGCTCTTCTTGAAAAGTCTCATATACAGGCACTTCAGGAACTGGTTGAACGCGCTAATTGGAAAATAAACCAGAATCCGGTAGTGATGCCAATGCTGGAGCACCGAAAATTTCACCTGACAATCTATCGCCCGTTAAACAATCGTGTGCTCAACAGCGTCCTTGAAACCTATTGGGATCTCTACGAAGAGTTTCGCATTTACGATTACAGGAATCATGAATACCTTGAGAATGTTTGGAACTATCATCGCCAAATGCTGGAAGCAATCTCAAGCAAAGCTTACGAAAAAGGGTATGAAGCATTGGTGACTCATTTTGAGTTGATAAAAACGTTCAAAAAAGCAGATCTTCGACAAAGATTTGAGTAAAAGGAGAAACTGTAGTGATACAAGATACTACGCAAAAGTCGCCTCAAGGCAATGACCGGATAGTCAACGAAATCTGTATGGCTATTTGCACGGTCAACGGATCCGGCAGTGCTACCGCGAACAGCATTCTTTACCGTGCGTTGTTCCGCATGGGAATCCTGACCTCAGGGAAAAACATTTTCCCATCCAACATTAAAGGCCTGCCAACCTGGTTCGTGATTCGTGCGTCGGCTCGCGGTTACACCGGGCGGGTCGCTCATGATGATGTGGTCGTGGCAATGAACGCGGCTACCATCCAAAAAGACGCTACCTATCTTCAGGACGGCGGTGTGCTCTTCTATGCCGATCACCTGCAACAACCTGAGATTAGGGACAAGGAAGTTGTAACCTATCCCATGCCTATCAAGGCTTTGATGAAGCAGGTGGATGTACCGCGAAATCTACAGAGTTACATGGAAAATATGCTCTATGTGGGAATAGTAGGACAGGTGCTCCGTATTCCTGAAGAGGTCTTAAAAGCCACCATTGATCACCAATTCCGTGGAAAACCGGCGATTGCTGAATCCAACTTTAACATTGTGAAACTTGGGTTTCAATACGCGCTTGAGAACATAGAGAAGAAAGATCATTTCTACCTGGAGCAACTGCCGGAACTCAGCGACTACATCCTGACAGACGGGAACAACGCAGGCGCACTTGGTTCACTATATGGCGGTCTGCAGTTTTGTGCCTGGTATCCAATCACCCCAGCCACAAGTTTAGTTGAGTCAGCGATTGACCAGGTGGGAAAACTGCGCAAGGACCCAATAACTGGCAAGAACACCTGTGTCATTTTGCAGGTTGAGGATGAACTCGCTGCAGCTGGCGCAACTTTGGGAGCTGGTTGGGCAGGATTGCGGGCGATGACCTCGACTTCTGGCCCTGGAATCAGCCTGATGACAGAAAACATTGGCCTGGCTTACTTCACTGAAACTCCGATGGTAATTTGGGACGTCCAGCGGGTTGGACCGAGCACAGGTTTGCCCACCCGCACGGCTCAAGGCGATCTTTCCATGCTCTACACTTTGGGACACGGAGACACAAAACACGTGATCCTCATCCCTGGCACTGTCACGGAATGTTTTGAGTTTGGCTGGCGTTCGCTGGATATCGCTGAAAAGTATCAAACCCCAATTTTTGTGCTTTCTGATCTTGATCTTGGAATGAACACCTGGGTCACAAAGCGTTTTCAATATCCCAATCAGCCTGTTGAACGAGGCAAGATTGTTTGGGAAGAAAAACTTGAGAAATTCAAGGATTGGGGGCGGTATAAAGATCTTGATGGAGACGGAATTCCTTATCGCACTGTTATTGGTAATACGAGTGAGAAATCTGCTTACTTTACCCGAGGAACCGGTCACGATGAGTATGGAAACTACAGCGAGGATCCCAAAAACTGGTCAGATATGCTGAATCGCATTGGAGTGAAGCTGAAGGGTGTGGTCAAGGACTTGCCTGATCCAATTATCCGGAGAGCAAAGGCTGACGCAGATATTGGTATTATCGGCATGGGATCCACTCATGATGCCATGATTGAGGCACAGGATCTCCTGGCGGAGATGGGCATCCAGGCAGATTATATGCGCGTTAGGGCGCTGCCTGCAAACACAGTTGTGAGGGAGTTCATTGCAAGTCACGCGCGCAACTACATTGTGGAGCTCAACCGCGATGGGCAGCTGCGGCAAATCCTCTCACTGGAAATCTCAGAGTATTCCGAAAAGTTGATTTCCATTTCCGAAATTGGAGGTCTTCCTCTGACGGCGGCGTGGACAGCTGAGAAAATCTTTACAAAGGAGAAAAAAGGTGGAAAAAAACGTTGAGTTGAACCGGATCGGCCTCGCACTGGCTGACTATAAAGGGAAACCTTCGACGCTATGTCCTGGCTGTGGTCATAACGCTATTTCAAACCAGATCCAGGCAGCAGTCTGGGAACTTGGAATTGCTCCTGAAAAGGTAATGAAAATCAGCGGCATTGGCTGCTCAAGCAAGAGCCCAAATTATTTTCTCGATCGATCTTTTGGATTTAATGGCTTGCATGGGCGGATGCCCACGGTGGCAACTGGAGCAAGTTTTGGTGATTCGTCGATCAAAATCCTCGGTATCTCCGGTGACGGCGATACCGCCAGTATTGGCATGGGACATTTCAAACACGTCATTCGGCGGAACGTTCCAATGGTGTACATCATTGAGAACAATGGGTGTTACGGTCTGACAAAGGGGCAATTTTCTGCCACAACAGACCAGGGTCTCGTACTGAAGCATCAGGGTGTCAACATATTGCCTCCACTTGACCTTTGCATGGAAGCTCTCATCAGTGGAGCGCCTTTTGTGGCTCGCACCTTCTCCGGAGATGTAAAACAGATGAAAGAACTGATCAAAGCCGCGCTTTCTCAGAATGGCGTTGCTGTGATTGACGTCATCAGCCCATGTGTCACTTTTAACAACCGTGATGAAGCGCTGCAATCCTACTCATGGGGGCGGGAACATGAAGCGCCAATCCAGGGCATTTCGCACTTCACCCGCCGTGAGGATATGCAGCTTGAAAGTTTTGAAGAAGGAACCTTTCGAGAGATCCAATTGAATGATGGGTCTTACATGGTGTTAAAGAAAATCGACAAGGATTACGATCCAACCGATCGCCATGCGGCGCTGGATCTGTTGACGGAGTCCTACAAGTATCACTACTTTGCTACAGGTTTGATCTACTTCTCGGAGGTCCCGCCGACCATCCAGGAGCAATACGATCTTCCGGATGAGCCGTTCAACCGTCTCACCTCAGATCGCTTGCGCCCAAGCAAGGAATCTCTCGAGGCGATAAACATCTCGCTTTATTGAACGAAACCAGCTTCACAAAAACCGGTCTGATTCAGGCCGGTTTTTGGTTTGTTTGCAATTAGTGTAACTTCTGAGTCTCTTTTTGACCCGCTAGATCAGCCTTTGAGAGTATAGAGTAATGCCAGATTGGGACTGGTGAATGCGCCAACGGGAAAGCCAGTGATCACAACGACCTGGTCACCGCGTTTGAGTGGGGTGGCAGCTGTCAATGCAGTCTCGACATGCGTGACCATGGTTTCGAGCGTGTCGGCATGCGGGACGCGGAAGGGTGTGATACCCCAACAGATTCCCAGCCATTGGTAAGTGCTGATTTCCGGAGTAAAGGCAAATATTGGTACATTCGGCTTGGTCTTGCTGATCCAGAGCGCGGAAAGACCAGAACGGGTGAAAACAACAATCGCGGCCACGTCTTTGTCTTTTGCCATATCGCGTGCGGCGTGTGAAATCACGATGGCATCGTCAGTCGAGACGTCAGCTTGCAAGATATTGTGATGTCCCCAATCGGCTGAATGGCTTTCTGACTCCAAGATGATATTTGCCATCATGCGAATGCTCTGCACCGGATACTTGCCAGCAGCTGATTCTGCTGAGAGCATGACCGCATCGGTTCCATCAAAAATGGCATTTGCCACGTCAGCCGCTTCAGCGCGGGTGGGGCGAGGGTTGTTGATCATGGATTCGAGCATCTGGGTGGCAGTGATCACAAATTTTCCTAAGTTATTTGCCTTTTTGATGATCTCTTTTTGAACCGAGGGCACCAGCGCGGGTGAAATTTCGACACCCAGGTCGCCCCGGGCAACCATCACACCATCTGTTACTCTAACAATCTCATCCAGGTTAGTAATTGCTTCAGGTCGTTCCAATTTGGCAATAATTGGTGGTAGCCTTCGATTATTAACCATACTGCGCATAGTATCACGAACCATTTCAATGTCCGCTGCTTTTTTGACAAACGAAATTGCCACGAGGTCAACGCCTGCCTCAAGCCCAAACTTTAGATCTTCGAGGTCTTTGGCAGTAAGGACTGGAATGTCGAGATTGGAACCTGGAAGGTTGACACCTTTATGAGATTTGAGATTTCCACCAAGAATGACTTTAGCGAAAATGTTCTCTCCATCCAGGCGCAGCACTTCAAATTCGAGTTGCCCATCATCCAGCAGGATATGGTTACCAGGCATGAGCACTTCATGCAGTTTGGGAACGTCAAAAGGAATGAAAACCACTCCTTCCGGCAGGTTCTGAGGATCATCACGGGAGCTTAGCGCAACTTCTTGTCCGGACTGAAGGTTAATTACCCCATTTGGCAAAACGCCAATGCGTAATTTTGGACCTTGAAGGTCCATGAGAATTGAAATCGGCTTGCCAAGATCTTTTGAGATCTTGCGAATTAGTCTGATCTTTTCGCCATGGTCATCGTGAGCCCCATGCGAAAAATTCAATCGGCAGACATCCATGCCTGCCTTCACCATCTCTACCAGTACGGCTTCATCCGAACTGCTGGGACCTAACGTGGCGACGATCTTGGCAAACCGGTACATGGCGACCTTCCTTATCTTTTCAAGACATCCGCAATAATTCCAATCGCCCAGTCGAGGGTTTCTTTCTCAATCACAAGCGGTGGGGCGAAGCGGATCACATGGTCGTGTGTTTCTTTGGCGAGGATGCCGGCTTCCTGCAGCATTTCGCAGTAACGACGGGCACCGCCAGCTTCGGGATAGAGCTCGACGCCGATCAACAAGCCGCGTCCGCGGACTTCCTTTACTGCGGGGGAGTCTATTTGGCGCAGTTTTGACATGAAGTAATTGCCAAGTTCGGTCGCGCGCTCTGCCAGGTGCTCTTCATCCAGTACTTCAAGGGCTGCCACAGCCACAGCCGCGGCTAATGGGCTTCCGCCGAAGGTGGAACCGTGCTCGCCGGGTTGGAAGAGACCCAAGACTACGTCATCAGCAAGGACTGCTGAAACAGGATACATACCTGCGGAGAGGGCTTTGCCAATCACCGTTACATCTGGGCGGACGCCTTCGTGTTGCGAAGCGAACCACTTACCGGTCCGGCAAAGACCCGTCTGGATCTCATCAGCGATGAATAAAACGTTGTTTTCCTTGCACAAGTCGGCGACTGCTTTCAGATAGCCGTCCGGAGGCAAAACAACGCCATTTTCGCCCTGAATGGGCTCCAGCATGACTGCGGCCGTGTTCAGATTGATTGCGGTTTTCATTTCTTCGATGTCACCATAAGTGACAACCTTGAAGCCAGGTGTGAAGGGTCCAAAGGCTTCCTTGTAGAATTGTTCAGTAGAGAAAGAAACAATCGTAACGGTGCGCCCGTGGAAGTTGCCAGCAGCTACGATAATCTCTGCTTCGTACTTGGGAACACCCTTGACCACATAAGCCCACTTGCGGGCGATCTTGATCGCTGATTCGACGGCTTCGGCACCGCTGTTCATGGGCAAAACACGCTCATAACCGGTCAGATCCACCAGTTTTTTGTATAACATGCCAAGTTTGTCGTTGCGGAATGCGCGGGATGTCAGGGCGATTTTTTGTGCCTGATCAACCATCGCTTTGACCACGCGCGGGTGGCAATGCCCCTGGTTTACAGCCGAATATGCACTGAGACAGTCAAGGTATTTTTTGCCTTCAACGTCCCAAACCCAAACGCCTTTGCCCTCGGAAAGGACAACACTCAGAGGTTTGTAATTATGTGCGCCGTACTTATCTTCAATTTCGATGTAGTCTTTTGTTAACATTTATTTCTCTCCTAGTAATGTTTGCAGAATTGCTTTTTGTGCGTGCAGACGATTGTGCGCTTGGGGGAAGAGGCGTGAGTGAGGTCCATCGGCGACTTCGTCTGTGATTTCCTGGTTTCGGTGAGCGGGCAGACAGTGAAGCACAATCGCTTCCGGTTCAGCTTCGGCAACTAATTGATCATTCACCTGGTATGGAGGGAAGACCAATTCGCGTTTTGCGGTTTCTTCTTCCTGACCCATGCTGGTCCATGTGTCGGTATAAATCACGTGGGCTCCCTTGACGGCTTCGTGGGGATCGCGCAGGAAGTTCAGTTTGCTCCCGCTGGCTGCCGCAATCGGCTTAACTGTTTCGATAGCTTGTGCGGGCATGTCGTAATCTTCGGGGTTGGCAATTGTGAAGTTTGCGCCCAATTTAGCGGCAATCTGCATCAGCGAGACAGCCACATTATTGCCATCGCCGACATAAGTGATATTGACATCCTTGAATTTGCCGAATTCTTCATAAACGGTCATGATGTCTGCCATTGCCTGGCAGGGGTGACTGTAATCACTGAGACCGTTGATGACCGGGATGGAAGACCATTTTGCGAGCTCCAGCACGTGTTGGTGCTCAAAGACGCGCGCCATGATGCCGTGGACCATACCGGAGAGTACCCGGGCGATATCGGCTATCGACTCGCGTTTACCCAGTCCTATCTCATTTGGCGAGAGGTAAAGTGCGTCTCCACCGAGGTGGCGCATGCCCATGTCGAAACTGACACGGGTACGCAATGAGGGCTTTTGGAAAATTAACGCCAGCACTTTGCCTTTTAGGGTTGGCTGATTGCCGCCCGCCTGGTACTCTTGCTTCAGCTCAACGGCTAAATCGAGCAAGGCGAGTAGTTCTTCGGGGGTGTAATCGATGATGTCCAAAAAATCTTTGTGCATATTTACTCCTAAGGTCTCCTTTTGATTGTCGGCAAAATATACAGAATCGCGCGAATATAAGATCCGTGCGATCGCCTGGTTGGATTGTACCAGACAAATGGCTTTCAACCTGAAAGAGGAAGGTAAATATCCAAAAGCGGAGCTAAAATGCCTTCGGTTGTAGGGGAAAAACTGAAATCTAGAGGATGAAAATGCTGGAGCTAGGTTGGTTTATGAATACTGTTTTGGATGGGGTTGTTGAGTTGCGCAAGGATCTCATCTTGCAGTGCAGACATTTCCTGCCATTCACCGGTTGCGCCATGATCCATACCTGCCAGGTGCAATATGCCATGCACGAGCAGCATTTCGAGTTCGGTCATCACACCCAGCTCTCGGGTGTCCGCCTGCCTTTTTGCCGTTTCGAAAGAGATGAGGATATCACCAAGGTAAGTCTCTCCACTCTCTGGATCAGTGAAGGCGTTTTCGAAGGATAGTACATCCGTGGCTTCGTCCGTGTCCCGATATTGGAGGTTGAATTCCCGGATTGTTTTGTCGTCAGTTACCTGAAGGGTTACTTCTGGCTCGATTTCAAAGCCTAAAAATTTGAAGGCAGTTGCGCTGACTTTTTGCAATCGTTTTTTGTCCAGTTCTTTCCGATAAATCTGACGTGATTTGATCGTTAACATGTCATTTCTCAGGAGTGGATTGAGCCTGGTTTGTGATCAGGACTGGTTCAGTTTTACCGCGTCGGGTTTCAGGATATTGGATGCGCGGATGGTAAGAGCGTTGAAGTGTTTGGAAGAATGATTCCCGAATGGTGCTCAGGTCCTTCAGGGTTAGGTCGGTGTTGTCAAATTGCCCGGCTTCCTTGCAGGTGTTCATGACCGAATTGATCACATCCAAAATCTCCTCGTCAGTACGGGCAGTGTTGGCTCGGGATCTGGCTTCGGTGCCGTCGGCGAGCATTAGGATGGCGGTTTCTTTTGAACGGGGAGCTGGACCGGGGTACCTGAAAAGATCAGGATCAACTTCTTCCAAATTTTCAGCCGCTGCAAGCGCTTTACCATATTGGTAGCGCGTAATCATCGTGCCATGGTGTTCTCTTATAAAGTCAGTCACTCTGGACGGCAAACGATAACGTTTTGCGAGGGCAACCCCATCCGTGACGTGTTTTATGATAGTTGCGGATGCTACTTCAGGGGAGATGTCGTCATGGGGGTCAACGCTGCCGCGAATTTGATTTTCGACGAAGAAACCAGGATTTTCGGATTTTCCTACATCATGATAAAGTGCCCCAACCCTTACCAACAGCCTGTCAGCGCCGATAGCTTCAGCAGCTTGTTCCGCAAGGTTGGAGACCTGTAAGCTGTGCTGGTACGAACCGGGCATGGTTTGAAGCACATGCTGCATTAACGGGTGATCAGGTCTTGAAATGTCCATTAGTTGCAGGGCAGTCGGGATATCCAGAACGAACGAGAAAATGTACTCAAACAGGATGGTTAACGTACCAGAGGCAAGCCCATTAACCACTGCAGAGGCTGTCAGCGAAACCATGCCCAGCCAATCCGTGAAAGAATCACCCACACGGAAAATGAGAACCATCGCAATTCCAACCAGGCTCACTACTGCGCCCGCTCCCAGGAACGAGCTGATCCTCCTTGCCCGACCAATTACAAAGATGCCAGCAAAGGTTGGCAAAATGTAAAACAGCGCGAGCTCCATGTCGCGAGGATGACCAAAGACCGTAAGAATTGCAAGTAACAGGCTCATCAACAAGCCTGTGTCGAACCGCAAAACAATTGCGACTGTCAAACCAAAGGCAGCTATTGGAAAAAGCCAGGGAATAACCGTACGACCCATCACCAGGAAACGCGCTAATGCAAGAAATGTCAGGAAGAAAAATGCCAACAAGACGATCGTCCTGGTCTCTGTCAATCCCTGGATATTTTTTCGATGGTTAAAGTAAATCGCGGAAATAAAGCCACAAACAGCAACCAGAATGCCGCTGGTGATCAAAAGATTACCGCGGTTTTCTGGTTCACCTAAACCAAAAACGTTCAGGGATTCCAAATCCGCAATGCCGATGATCTGCCCCCTGCGCACCAATACCTCACCGGCCATGATTTGCCTGGTAATTGGTTCAACGCTGTTTCTGGCGACTTCCCTGGCTTGCTGGGTCTGTTCTTCGCTGAACAAACTAGTTGGAACAATTAGTGGCGAGACGATCATGGTGATCAATTGGGTTTGATCAGTTTTAAACCCAAAATCGATGACAGCCGGGAGATTGCTGCGCGTGCGACCTATCTGGTCATTGCGGATACTGTCTCGCAGAACCAGCTCGAGGACCCGATTGGCCTCGGTTGTGATGGCTTGCCAATCTTCCTCTGTAAGCTCCAAAATAGCTTCGTAAGTTTCATCTGTCATGGTGAGCTTAGCAGTTGAACGCATGTCATTGATCTTCTGCTGTTGAGTCGAAAACTGGTCATTGCGGACTGACGAAAAAAAGTAGAGGGCGTTGTTCAACGTCTCAAGTTGGGCTTTGGCAATACTGGGATCCGCAGGGAGGAACACCGGATCCACTCCAGCTGCAGCTTCCTTGCGAGCCTGATCAGTGAGGACTTTTGACTCAAAGGTGATGGAAAATGGAGCCGTTATTTCTTGTGGAGCGACTTGTCCGATGCTGACGGCTTCACTTTGGGCACTCAGAATGTCCGGCAAAACCAGGCTGCCAAAAGCCAACAAACAGGAGATTGCGAGGATAATTCCCTTAATTACTCCCCTGGTAATTTTTCTGTTGGATTTGCCTGAAGTTGTCGTACCTAACATGCGTTTATCCTGTCAGAAGTTCCCGCACCACGCGGCTGGCTTCTGCATTGCTGGTTCTTCCTGCCAGAAGGGGTTGAAGTGTCTTCATTACCACGCCCATATCCTTGATCGAGGATGCGTTGCATTGTGAAATGACGTTTCTCACCAAGTCTTTAAGTTCTTCCTCGTTAAGCTGAGTTGGCAGGTAGGTTTTTAAACAGGCGATTTCTTTGTCCGCTTGCAACACCAGATCCTCCCGCCTGGCTTTTTCTGCATCAGCTTTCGATTCCTGTCGGGTTTTGATTTCCTTCTGGATGAGAGCCAGAATTTCTTCCTGGTCAAGTTCTTTGCCTTTAGCTACTTCTGCCAATTGGATGCTCGCTTTGATCATTTTAACCACCCACTTTTTGGTTTCATCGTGGGTTTTCATGGCAACGACTAAATCAGCTTGTAATTGCTCTTTCATGTTCATTGTTTTATTATACCTGTGTCTTTCACCGATCTCAGTCCCCGAGGGTAATCAGTCCTTGCAACTTATCATAAAGAGACTGGTTGATCCCTTCTACTTTCATCAAATCTTCCAGCGATGTGAAAAGACCATTGTTCTGGCGGTAATCAAGGATAGCTTGTGCCTTCACTTCACCAATACCCGGCAGACTGTCCAGTTCAGCAAAACCGGCGGTGTTGATGTTTACCAACAAAGATGTCTCCACACTTAACTCTCTGTCGTCAGTTGTTAACGTGACTTCTTGAGTCGGGGGAATGAATAACCTCTGACCATCCGTCAATGTTGCCGCAAGGTTGAGTGATTGAGGGTCAGCTTTTGCTTGCAGACCACCAGCGGCTTGAATGGCATCTTCCACCCGCGCCTCCTCTGGCAGTGTGTAGACACCAGGATTAATGATTGCACCTGTTATGTGAACACGGATCAGTCCGGGTGTGGTGGTCGGATCTGGCGTCAGGTTGGGGGTTTTAGTCACGAGCATTATTGGCTGCCCTCTTTGAGGGGATGCCACCAATAGGATTGCTCCGACGACGACCAGCCCGAGCAAAAATCCAGCCAGGGTTTGCTGCCACGGCTTCATGCGGGTATGCCTTCAGTGCCTTTTTGTTCTGCCTCGTACATCAGGTTGAAGGCCTTGATGGATACTTCAAGCATATCTTCCGAGGGTTCACGGGTGGTCAGCTTTTGGAGGGCGAGATTGGGTTTTATGAGCGCACGCATCAATGCCGAATCGTCCATGTGCCTGGCAGCAAAACGAATATACTCATAGGCTAATCCCGAAACAACGGGCAAAAGCAGAAGGCGTGTCAGCAGGCGCCAATGCAGAGCCAAAGGACCAAGTAAGCTAAAAAACAGGATCGAGATCAAGACGAGGGTCAGCATGAAAGACGTGCCACAGCGGGGATGAACGAGCGTGAACTCACTGACGTTTTTTGGGGTCAATTCCGCACCGGCTTCAAACGCATTGATGGTCTTGTGTTCTGCGCCGTGATAGGAGAAAACTCTGCGAATCTCTGGCATCCTGCCGACTACAACCAAGTAAACAATCAAGATTGCGAGACGGAATAAGCCCTCAATCAGATTGCTGAGCCATGTGCCCAGTTTTCCCAGACCCTCAATTCCAAGCGGACCATCCAGCCAACCTGTAATTAAAGCTGGCAAAAGAAAAAAGAAACCGATGCCCAGCACGAGCGACAAAAGCACTGTGAGAACGAGGTCTTTTCCTTCGATTTGTTCGTCCTTACCACTGACCATATTGGACGACTTCGTGAGAAAGCGCATCCCCAGGTTCAAAGAATCCCACAAACCCAGAACACCTCTCAGGAAGGGAATACTCATCCACTTTGAGCGGTATAGAGCTGGAAGTTGCTCCTCGTAGGTGAGGATCTGACCGTCTGGTGCGCGTACTGCCATGGCAACGTGTTGTTTGCCGCGCATCATAACCCCTTCCATTACAGCTTGACCGCCATAGGAAGGTAGTCTTAACTCCTTTTGATCGCCTGTCATGTTTATGACTCGAAACTCGTCAGGAAGCGAATGTAGGCCTGGATGCCTTTGCGCCAGGTGGGCAGGTGTAAATGCTCATTCGGAGAATGGATGGCATCATCGGGCAGTCCAAGTCCGGTCAGGATTGATTTTACCCCCAGGACTTTTTGCATGACCGTAGCGACTGGGACGCTTCCACCTTCGCGTTTGAAGGTTACATCTTTATTCCACGTCTCTTTGAAGGCCTTGATGATGTTTTCCAAGCCTGGCGCATCGTCTGCCAGGTAGAAAGGTCCGCCAGAGTGTTTGATGAAGCTGACGGTAACTGTCGGAGGGACCAGCGTCCGAATATACTTTTCTGCAAGTTCATAAATCTCGGTGTGCTGTTGGTCAGCGACCAGACGGCATGAGATTTTGGCTTTAGCGTAAGCTGGGATGATGGTTTTTGCCCCTTCGCCGATAAATCCAGAATAGAGACCGTTTACGTCCAACGTTGGTCTTGCTCCCTGGCGCTCGAGAATGGAAAATCCTTCCTCACCGTAGACTGCAGGCGCGCCGGTTACACCCAGGAAATCTGCTTCGTTTGTCGGATTCATGGCAATTTTCTGGCGATCCTCGTCACTCAATGGTCGCACCCGATCATAAAAGCCGGGAATAGCCACCGATCCATCCGGATTGTGCAGTTGGGCAATAATCTTTGCCAATACATTGGCAGGGTTGGCGATATTTCCGCCGAAAAGCCCTGAATGCAGATCCATCTTTGGACCGTCGATCCGCACTTCAAAATAAACCAATCCGCGCAGTCCAAAAACGATTGTTGGGCTGTCCTTGTTGATCATGCCAGCATCTGAGTTGAGGATCATGTCGCATTTCAGCAAATCCGCATTCTCGTGGATAAAGCTTTCCAGGGAAGGGGAACCAACTTCTTCTTCACCCTCAAGAATGAATTTGATGTTGATTGGGAGTTCTCCGGTCTTCAGAACGCTTTCCAGCGCGAAAACCGTCGCCATGATCTGACCTTTCATGTCGGAGGATCCGCGGGCAAAAAGGTATTCTCCGCGAATGCTGGGCTCAAAGGCAGGGGTTGTCCATGATTCCAGTGGATCTGGGGGTTGAACATCGTAGTGCCCATAAATCAGGAGGGTTTTTGCATCCGGCTTGGGGGAGCGCTTTTCAGCAAAAACGATCGGATGTAAGTGGGTCGGATAGATCCTGACCTCATCCATGTTGATTCCTTCAAAATAGGTTTTAAGTAATTCAGCGGCTTCCAACAAGTTGGGTTTCATTTCCGGATCGGCAGAGACAGATGGGATTCTTAGGAATGAATCGAATGTGCGCATCTTCTCATTTTCTGTGGTTAAAAATTCCTGGATTGCTTGATCGGTTCTGGACATGTTCTTCCCTCAAATTTTTCAATGATTATATGCCATTTGGTATAAATTCGTGTTAGCATAGGCGTTGCAATTAAATTGGCAGCTGCAACCAAGACAAAGACAGGTGATGACCAACAGGTTGTAAATGGCGTCTAATTCAGGGATAATTATCGTAGGTTCCGGACAGTCGCGTGAAATATCGCACGCAGGGACTAGAAAGGCGATAAGCCAGATTGACCAGTAAGTCAATTTTGCTGCTAACGATATAGAGGCACGAGAGGTAAAAGAAACAAATGGGTTTAATTGAACACAGGCAATTGATCATTTTGGGTGCGGGACCAGCAGGACTCTCCGCCGCGATATATGCTGCCAGGGCTGAATTAAAACCGCTGGTGATAACAGGCATGGTCCTTTATGGACAAGCCTCATTGACACACACAATTGAAAACTATCCTGGTTTTCCCAATGGGATCGGCGGCATGCAGCTTGGTCAACTTTTTGAGGAACAGGCAAAAGCATTCGGCGCTGAATTTGTTTTCGACGAAGTTCAAGCGGTTGATTTGTCCAAACATCCATACATGGTCAGCGTTTATGGCGGGGACTATACCACAGATGCACTAATCATCGCCATGGGAGCAAACAACACCAGGCTCAATGTTCCTGGTGAGGAGGAGTTTATCGGCAGGGGCGTTTCTTATTGTGGAACTTGTGATGGCTGGTTCTACAAAGACAAAGATATCCACGTTGTTGGGGGTGGGGATAGCGCGCTTGAGGAAGCTATTTTTTTGACCCGGTTTGCCCACAGTGTGACCATTATTCACCGGCGGGACACCTTGCGAGCAGGGGCAATCCTGGAAAATCGTGCACGTACCAATCCAAAGATCGGTTTCATATTTGATACTGTCGTGAAGGAAATCAGGGGCGACGAAGGTGTGAATGAACTGCTGGTTGAAAACGTGAAAACTGGCGGGAAGAGCATAATTCCCACTGATGGTCTATTCATCTTCATCGGTCATAGCCCAAATACCAAGTTTTTTGAAGGGCAGCTTGCGCTGGAACCTGGCGGCACGATCAAGATCAATGAACACATGGAAACCACAAAAAAGAGCGTTTTCGCCGCAGGTGAGATTGCCGATCCGCATTTTCGGCAGGTTGTTACCTCTGCAGGTATGGGGGCTGCCGCAGCAATCTCAGCGACGCACTGTCTCGAAACGATGTCTTGCGGGCTTTAGGCTTGCTTAAGGTGCCGGGGTTGGCTGGACACCTGTACCAATCCAACTGAAGACGCGGAATGAGCTCATTACGCCGGCTTCCTCGTAGATCGGATTGTTGTTATCCTCATTGATTTGCCGTGCGACGGTCACACTCCACTGAATGATGTGGGGATTGCCATCTGCGGGGCGGAATGTTGATGGCAGGATGAACTTGGTGTCAGTGACGTATTCCACCAGGATCTTTTCCTCAACCGAAGTAAGATCTTGAACTTTTATCCGGTAAACTTCATTCGAACGCAAGGCTGCCACCGCTGCCCACTGCAAGGTGACTCCTTCATCGGTTGCCGAAAAGGCTTCGCCAGAACGCGGCAGTAGCAGGTTGGGCGCCGGGTATGGCGGCAGAGGCGTGGGGGTCAGGGTCGGACCTGGGGTGGGAAGTCGATCGCAGAGGGGTATGACGAGTGTGTCGCCCTGGCGAATGGTTGTGCCGGTCAACTTGTTGAAGTCCTGGATATCCTTCATGTCTACGTTGTAATTCATTGCGATTCCTTGCAAGGTATCGCTGGAAGAAACGACAATTGAAACGGTGTTAGTGCAGATGTCTGCTGCAATTTCCATCGCTTCTGGCGTCGCAGTCGGGACAGGAGAAGGGGTCAGGGTAGGTTGGGGAACCTTGAGCGTGCGCCCCTCACTGAGCATGCAATCAGTGCCGAGATTGTTGGCAAGAATGATGCTTTGTACGGAGACATTGAATTGGGCAGCAATGTCCGAGCAGGTTTCGTTGGCTTTTACGGTGTAATCAAGTGGGGGCAAGGGCGTCCAGGTAGGTTCTGGTTGAAGCGTTGGTGTATTGGTGGGGCTGATCGTCATTGTCGGGGTCGCTGTTTGCGTCGGTTCTTCAGTTTCCGTGGCTGCCACAGTGCCTGCACGCTGTTGGTTGATCACCAGGAAGATCACAACTCCAATCAAGGCGAGCAACAAGAGCCCCAAACCGATTAGCGCTCCCAAGCTCATTTTGACTTCAGGAATCCGTTTTGAGGTGATGGGTTGTTCCTTTTTGGACGTTGCGGTTCCATCGAGCGCAGTGCCGCACACCAGGCAGCGGGTTGCTGTTTCTGAGATGCGGGTGCCGCAGACCGGGCAGTTTTGACTCGCTCGGCTAATTTTTTCAGTTTGGATTTTTTTCATAAGCTTCTAATAACCGGGCCAACAACCATTGGTACAATTGGCTTAATGTTTGGTATCTATCTCCATATTCCCTTCTGTCGCAGAAGGTGTAAGTATTGTGATTTTATCACGTATGCTGGCAAAGACGAATTAATGCCAGGCTACTATGCTGCATTAATGTCTGAATTGCGTCACCAGGCAAACACCCTCCAAGACCTGCCAACACATGTGGACACGATCTTTTTTGGCGGTGGTACTCCTTCGTTGATGAGAGGCGAATGGATTCGTGAACTGATCGACTGTATACGCAGTGGTTACGGTTTGGCTGAAGACGCTGAAATTTCATTGGAAGCAAACCCCGGAACGCTTAGCCCGGAGTATACCGCCAGTCTGCTTGAAGCCGGAGTGAACAGGCTGAGTATCGGGGTCCAATCATTTGCTGAGCGTGATCTTGCCCTGCTTGGCAGGATCCACAACTCCTCCGAAGCTGTAGACGCTATCCATTCTGCGCGCCAGGCAGGATTTGCCAACATCAGCTTTGATCTCATGTTTGGAATTCCGGGGCAAAGTCTGGCAGACTGGCAGGCTAACCTGCGACAGGCAGTGAGCCTGGAGCCAGATCATCTCTCGCTTTACTCCCTGATACTTGAACCGGGCAGGCAACTTTTTGACGAAGTTGAGAGAGGGAAGATCCAGCCCACCTCAGAAGATCTGAGTGCTGACATGTTTGAATTGGCGATGGATATGCTGGTACAGGAAGGGTATTCCCAGTATGAAATCTCGAATTGGGCTAGAGGAGAAGCCTTTGAGGCAAGGCACAACAAAATCTATTGGAAAAACCAGCCCTACCTGGGGGTGGGGGCAGGCGCGCATAGCAGCTTAACTGGACTGCGCGTAGCCAATATTTCGTCAGTAGAAGATTACATCAACAAGATCCGTAGTTTAGGGTCAGCCTCAGACATCTCTTTCCCGGCTGCGGTGGAAACGCTCGAACTTGATCCTTACACTGTGCAGCAGGAGACCATGATGCTGGGGATGCGCCTGACCCGAGAAGGGGTATCTGAGTTTGAGTTCATGAATCGTTTTGGCAAAAGGATTTTGGATGTGTTCCCGAAAGAAGTGGATCGCATCATCGCCAGAAAACTTGCAGAATGGCGGGAATTCTCTGACGGTCCTCATCTGGTTCTCACCAGAAAAGGAGTGCCGCTTGGCAATCTGGTGTTTCAGGAGTTCGTGTGATTATCTATGGACTCTGATAAAGGTTCCCCAGCCGTGCTTGGCCCACTCTTCGGGTTCCGCCTGGGGTAAAGTCCAGCGATAGATCCAATTAGCATCGTCATTTGACATATTGATACAACCGGCGCTCATGGGTGTGCCAAAATTCGTGTGCCAGAACGTGCCATGTGTCGCCAGCCCGATTTCCATTTCGAAGAAACAGGTCCACGGAACGCCCATCCAGATCCTTTCGCGTACATTGCTGGTCAGAACGGCGTTCCCCATGTGTTTGGAGGGCATTTTCGTTTTGATTGCGTATAGTCCTTCACCTGTTGGAAAGCCCGTCGAAACCTTGAACTCCTTCACCACGTTGTCACCCTCAAAAGCCTGCAAGCGCTGCATGGGAAGGGATACGTCTATGTACTTCTCGCTGGCAGGGACATCAGGGGAAATGGGCGCAAACTCTTCATCATCGATGAAGCGCATATGCTCTGCCCGAACAATGGTTTCGGTACGTCCAAGTTCATCCTGAATTTTGTACCAAGGCTGTTTATCTGGTCCCTGCACCACGTCGACTACCCAATGTGCTGAGCGGTAAAAGTACATCCACAACGGGACCCAGTCGCTGTAAGGTTGGCGGTAAAGCGAGCGCGTATAGGGAACGGTGATTTCCGCTAATTGACCAGTACTGCGTTTTGGTTCAGAAGGCTCGTTTAGTTCGTACTTGACTTCGTAGAGGAGACCACTGAAGACAAATCCACCCCAACAGCGGTACCAGGTGGGATTCCAGGCAGGTCCATTGGTGCCAATCACCTCATCGTAGACATTAATGATATCCATGTATTGGCGCTGGTAGAGGATCACGCTCGACTCATCCGGCTCTTTGTAAATACTCACGCCGGATTTTTCGCCAACCAACATAAAGCGCGGTTTGCTCCAGCTGGCTCCAGCTTCAGCGTTTGGGAATAACGCTGTTGCTCCCAGACTCATCGCGCTAAATTTGAGAAATTCTCGTCTCGAGAGATCCATTAGTCTAGATCCTTCATTTTTATGTCTCCAATTGAGTCATAGACATACGCAGGGCGATATGGAAAATCTGGGATGTCACTTGCTTTCATCACGCCAGTCAACACAAGCACTGTGTCCATACCAGCAGAGATGCCTGCAAGGATGTCTGTTCGCATGTTGTCGCCGATCATAAAGCTATCCTCAGAATGGACACCCAGGTGGTTTAGGGCTGAACGCATCATGAGTGGATTTGGTTTGCCGATGTAAAGAGGGGCTTTTCCGGTTGCGGCTTCGATCAGGGCTGCCATGGCGCCTGTAGACGGAATAATGCCCTGTTCACTTGGTCCGGTCAGGTCCGGATTGGTGGCAATGAACCTCGCGCCGTTGTTGATCAGGCGGATGGCCACAGTGATCTGGTCAAAACTGTAGCTCGTGGTCTCTCCAAGCACGACGTAATCCGGGTTTACAGGCGTTTGAACGTAACCAATGCGGTGGATGGCTTCGGTGAGACCGACCTCACCGATCACAAATGCTTTCCCCTTCGGCAATTGATCCTCCAAAAACTCAGCGGTGGCTACTGCGGATGTGTAGATGTTTTCTTCAGGGATATCCAGCCCGGCGACTTGCAGAAGGTGGGCCAGGTCGCGTGTGGTGTAGAGCGCGTTATTTGTCACGACCAGAAATTTTCGCTCTTCCTCCAGCAAGGCCTGGATGAAATTCTTTGCGCCTGGAATTGGTGTTGACCCATTAACGAGCACTCCGTCCATATCAATCAAGAAACTCTTTTTTACCTTGGTCATTCAGTCGCTCCTGTTTTAATCATCAAAGCCACTGTTGATTTTACCAACAGTGGCTTGATATTACGAATTTTTTGAAAGGTTTACTTCTTGGTCAGGATGATGCGGGCATCCACGACTGCCACGCCCTGTCCTTCTTCGTAAACGATGACGGGGTTGGCGTCAGATTCGGCGATTTCATCCCGCAGGTCATAGACCATGTAGGAATAGTGTGCCAAAACATCCGCAAGTGCTTTTTGATCCCGTGGGGTCTCACCGCGAGCTCCCTGCAAGATCTTAACGCTCTTGATCTCGGATTGCATATCAAGCGCGGTGGCTTCATCGATCGGAGCAACTTTGAAGGTAACGTCTTTCATGACTTCCACGAAGATACCGCCAAGACCAAACATCAGGGTCGGGCCAAAAGTGGCATCGTTGACCGAACCTACGATAACCTCGGTGGCCCAGGGAGCCATTTCCTGGATAGCGACACCGTCGATTTCAGCGTCGGCTTTGTAATTCAGGGAGTTTTCCATGATGACTTTCCAGGCATCGCGCACGCCCTGCTCGTTCTTAATCCCGACTTTGACAGCGCCAGCATCGGATTTGTGCAGGATATCGGGGGAGACAATCTTCATAACAATTGGGAAACCAATTTCATTGGCCATGCGGATGGCATCTTCCTCGGTCTTGGCGAGGTCAGTGGAGGTCACGGGCAGACCGTAAGCCTTGAACACGTGCTTGGCTTCGACTTCGGTGAGGGCGTCACGACCCTTAGCGCGGGCAGCGGCGATGATCTGGAGGGCTTTTTCCTTGTCAACATTGGTTGGTTTGTACATGCTATTATGCGCGGTTTGCAGCAATTCATCCTGTTTGCGCAGGGATGCCAGCGCTTTGACTGCCAGGTCGGGAGCATCATAAGTGGGAATGTCATGCTCGATCAACCATTCCTTCGCTTTCTCGCAGCGTTCGCCGCCGATGAAAGATACAGCAATCGGCTTGCCCGAAGCGCCAGATTCATGGATGGCGTTATAAATCGCTTCCGCGATTTCCTGCGGATCTGTGACGGAGGTTTCGCAGTAGAGCACAACCATTCCATCCACCCAGGGGTGAGCGTACGAGTACTTAACGCCTTCAAAATAGCCTGCCAGACCAGCACCGCCGGTGATATCCACCGGGTTTTTGGCGGAACCGAAAGAGGGCATATGTTTTTTGAGCTCTTCCTGAACGTCCTGAGGAGCAAATTTTAGGGGTAAACCGTATTTTTCAGCAGCATCTGTAGCCAACACGCCAACACCGCCGCCATTGGTGACGATCAGGAGGTTGTCGCCTTTCATGGTCGGCTGCAGGGAGAGCGCCAGGGTGGTGTCGAACATGTCGTTGAGGTCTTCAGCCTGGGCAACGCCAGCCTGCTCAAATGCGGCTTCATAAACCTTGGCACTACCAGCCAGCGAGCCGGTGTGCGAAGCGGCAGCGGCTGCGCCGTGGGCAGAAGTGCCGGCTTTGAGAGCGATGATCGGCTTAGTGCAATTGCGAGCTGCTTCCATGAATTTTGGTCCGTCTTTGATGCCTTCGATGTAAAGCGTGAGACAGGACGTGTTTTCGTCTTCATTCAGGTACGAGATCAGGTCAGCAAAATCGAGGTCAGCCTGATTACCAATGGAGATCATCTTGTCGAAACCAACACGGCGTGTGTAGGTGGCGGCAGCCATGGCGATCAGGAGCGCGCCGCTTTGAGAAACAAGCGCGGCCTTGCCTTCGTATGGCAGGTAGTTGTAGAAAGAAGCGTTCATCTTGTCGCTGTTTGAGAGCACACCGATGATGTTCGGGCCGATGATGCGCATGCCATACTCGTGGGCGATTCGGACGATTTCCTCTTCGAGGGCATGGTCGCCGACTTCGCTGAAACCGGATGTGATGATGCTCAAGCCCTTTACGCCTTTTTCGCCAGATTCCTGAACGACCTTGGAAACAAACTTCGCTGGGACGGTGATAACGGCGGCATCTACCACGTAAGGCACATCCTTGACGCTTGGATAGCATTTGTAGCCCACAATTTCTTCGGCGTCGGGGTTGATTGGATAGACAGCGCCCTGATAACCACAATTTTTGAGGTTTTCAACGACTTTGTAACCGATCTTATCTGGGTTGGTTGATGCACCGATGACGGCGATACTCTTGGGTTTGAGAACAGCATTAATAATTGGATCCACTTTTTCCTCCGGAAGTATTTTGTTTAATTATCCAACTAGCTAGTATACCGCAAATAGCCTGTACTGCGATGGTCAGAAATAATAAAAAAAGAGGCTGACCCAAAAGCAAGTTGGATCGGCCTCTTTTTTGGTTAGATTTGGCAC
>DAOOPV010000025.1:0-29942 GCA_035388405.1 Anaerolineaceae bacterium | reverse complement strand
CATAACGCACCATGAAAACTGGTAATGTGCCATAGACAAAAAAGCCAAAATCTTTGTTTCCTGGATTAAGAGGTGAGGTAGTAGTATCAAAGTACTCCCGGGCAGTCCAAACCGGTTCGATGGCGTTGATCACCATCGAAAGGTAGCGTTCGTCAGGATGCAAATGCCTTGACTCATCCCAGTTATTATTCATGCTCCGGAATGACCATCCCGCCAGGAGAACGGTTACCAAACAAACAACCACCAGGATGGACTTCCAGTCGATTTTTCTTACTGCTTGAACCTTCTGTTCAGTTTCTACGTTCATTCGATCATTGACCTACAATGAAAAGGATAAAATTCTTGTCCGGATTAGTGCTTTGATAGGTGCTGATCACGCCTTCCGGATAGGCTGCCTGCAACTCGGCAATGCTGTTCTTGTCCATCGGGTTGAGGATGAACAATTTCGACAAATTAACGTTCAACGTGTTAGCAATTTCTGTCGCGGGCAAACTCAGGTTTTGTTCGGGTCGCCCCATGCTGATCGCAACCGCGCGGGAATCAACCCAATAAGGATAGCTGATTAAGTAACTAAGCCCTTCCTTGCCAGACGAATAAAATCTACTGATGACTTCGGCCATCTCGCTTGCATTCCAGACTGAATTCTTATATTGGTTGATGTATTGTTTAAACACAAGGTCACTATTGTTGACCACAATCGGTGCGATCATCAGAATGCCTGCAATCGCCACTGCTGCCAGAGACTTTTGCCGGAGTGCCGCCGTAATGACTTTTAGAACCTCAACAATACCAAATGCTGCGATCAATAAGACTGGGATAGCCGCCCCGACTCCCCTTGTCATGGAAGGATTCTCATAAGGGAAAGCCAGAGCTAAAACACTCGGAAGTAACAATATCGGATAGAGCAGCAGGCAGATCAGCAATTTCCAATCCCTGCTTGTGCGATATCGCTTGACGAGGCTGACAATTCCTATCAGGAAAAAGACGGCTGTCACCCCATCCACTGCACCCCGGTTGGCGATGCCGTCCACCCAGCTGCCCTGGTTGGTCCAATTTGCAATCCCAATTGCTTTAACGAAATTCCCAAAGAAGATCAACAATGGACTGCCTGGGTAGCTCACTTCGTATTCGCCAATTCTTGCCAGGATAGGCGCAAAGTAACTCATGGGCTCCAAGCTGATCGCTCTCAACAGCGGTATCGCCGTAATTATCGAGATCAATAAACCCACCCCAACCAAACCTAATAGCTGACTCATCCTGATAGACTTCCCTTTTCTCCAGCTAAGGATCACGACCAGTGCCGCCAATGGGAAAATCAGGAAAATCTTGTTGCTCATCCACCCGAGTCCCACTGCGAGCGCCGAAAGCAGGATAAACCGTCCATCCTGCTCATCCAAGCCCTTCACCAGCCCAAAAAGCGCCCCAGCCATCACCGGGAAGACCAAGCCTCCGCCAATTGCCGCTCTCTCCTGCAAAACCAGCCAGAAACTCATGCCTGCCAGTCCGGCAGCCACCAATCCCACCCAGCGGTTGGCAATCTGCATACCAAGACCAAAAATAAAACCAACGCCGATCAGCCCTGCCAGGGCATTAGCCAGGCGAATAGTTTCCATTTTTAGCACCTGTCCTGAAAACAGGTGGACCAAATTTGCCCAATAGTAGTTGAGGGGCTCAGGCACCGAGTTACGTGAAAACAGGATATAGTTTCCTCCCTGCCTGATCTCACTGACGGAATAATACGTCTCAACCTGGGCGCTGATCATTTCAGGCGGCACGCCTGCAAGATCTTTTAGTCTGAAAAACAGGCCAAGCACTGCCACGATCAACACGAGGATAAAAAACAGCCGATCGCGCTTAAAATTTCGCCAGAATTTCCAGTTTAGGTTTTGCCCCTTTTTTTCAGGATCCCTTGCCGGCCAGAAGGCGTACAAACCACAGACAATTGCGGTCAGCCAGCTCAAGGTTTGCAGCCAGCCAAAACGATTTTCGGTGAACACCAAAAAGCACACCATTGTCATCGCCAATGCTGCCAAAAGCCAGATAGGCTTCACATGTAACTTGATGCCTTGAGTTATTTCAAAGGGCAGCTCGTCAGTTTTTATGTTCTCGTCGGGAATTCCGAACCAAAGACACCCCATTCCAATGGCAATCGCCAGCAATCCAGCGAGGGGCAATGACTGTTTTTGCATTCCCAGCAGGAACTGCCCAATAACGGTCAGGATCAATCCGATCCAAAAAACGGTTTTTACACCAGGGAGATTTTCCGATGTTTGATCCTGGGCGGAAATTTCAGAGGCTGATTTTTCTTTGACATTAAACTGAGCATGGATCCAATCCCTCACGAATTCCAGTACGGTGAGGTCATCATCTTCTGGCAGGTTTTCAGTTGGATCCATGACGCTATTCTATTCCAATCGCAATCAAGATGCTTAAAAACTTTAGATTTGCTTTAGAAATCTCTCGTTGCAACAAAAAAAGTGCAACAGCCATTTTCATCGCACGGCGACTCCACCAGGCGGCGAATGCGATCAAAATGGAAGAATGGGTTGTTTCTGCTTTTAAACAAAACCCACGTGCCAAACAGCTTTTTCCAGAGCAGATTTGGCAGGTTGGCGGCATGCCCGCGTTCCAGTTGGTGCAGCGCTTCCCGGGGGAAATAATTCCAATGTTTCACTTCGCCAAACCCGGCAGTTCGCAGCCGTTCCACCCAAGCTTCGGGCGCATCCAGGTTGACGTGGCGTGACACCCAGTTGAAAAACCGCGAATAATGCTTTGCAAGAAAGCCCAAACCTACTTTGCGCAGTACTTCCATGCCCCACAATTCGGTGCGAAAACGCTCATTTGGCACCGCGAAGATGAAATGTCCACCCGGCTGCAGACATCGACCAACCTCGTTCAAAACCGCTTGCACCTCAGGGATATGTTCCAGCACAGAATTGCTGATCGCAGTCGGAAACTGACCATCCTCAAAGGGTAGTTCCTGTCCGTTAGCCAGCGCCAGGGAGCGATAGACCTTCCACGCTTCTGCTTCCTTGAGAGGCGCCAACCAGGGGTCAATCCCATCCACTATTTTGCCTTCCAGCATCGCCCAGGCAAAATGCCCATCGCCAGCGCCAATGTCCAGAATCGGCTCAACAAGTAATTCCTGTGGGTATAAGCTCTGCTCCACAGCCCGCAGCATACCGCGAAAATAGGGCAGATAGAACAGCTGCCGTTCGCAAATTTCATCCAATTGTTCTTTACGCAAATCATTCATCAGCTAAACCAATGACGCAAAAATTTCCTGATAGCGTTCGGCTACCTTCTCCTGTTCAAACTGTTTCAAATATGACCCGGGGATTATACGCGCTTCACTGCCTTTGTCCAAAACGGAAATGATCGCCTGCGCCAAAGCTGCTGCATCTCTCATCGGCACAATTCGTCCAATCCCCGTCTGTAAAACTGGCTGCCTTACCCCTGGCAGATCGGATGCCACCACGGGTGTGCCCTGGCTGAGCGCTTCGATCTGGACAATCCCAAAAGACTCAGTCGCGTTCAGGCTTGAAAACACCAGCAGATCACAAGCAGCAAAAAAACGCATGAAGTCATCATCTGACAGAAAACCGAGAGATTTCCATTTCTCGCCAAGGGGTCGGATCATCTCCTCAACCTTTGCCAGGTAAGCCTCCTCACCAATCACGCCTTTCCAACTTCCGGCGTGCACCACTCTCGCAGTGGGGTATTTCTCCCAGACTAAAGGTAACGCCTGCGCAAGGTATTCGTAGCCCTTCTCACTGGCTACCCTGCCTGCCAGCCCGAGGACTTTGTCACTCTCTGCCAAACCAAATCGCTCCCGGAAAGCTTTCTTTTCATCACCCGTTGATTCAACAAACACAACCGGAGTGGGCACCTCAACGACCTTGTCCAGGTAAGGGCGCAATACCTTCGAATGCCTGGCATAATCGAGCGTGTTCTGCACGATCACACCTGCCTGTTTCAAGGCTTGCCAGCCCAACAGATTGGTCCCCCAACCCGCTAGCTGGCTGAACCAACCACCGCTCATCACCAGGTCACAGTGATACGTGACCACCAGGGGCTTATTCAACTGTTTTGCCAGGCGTGCAAACACAAAGCTTTCGAATTGCGGCATGTGAACGTTCACCACATCCGCCCAGGCAACCCACTTTTTCGCCAAGGTTTTCAAACCTGGCATCAGCACCCCCTTGGAAAGCTTCATCCCCACTTTTACGCGGACAATCCTTACACCACCCAGGTTTTCTTCGGATGCCAGTTTTGGGTCATATTGCGAGGTGAGCACACACACGTCATGCCCAAGCGCAACCAAACCGCGTGCGAGCCTCAGCGCGTAAACTGACAAACCCGAGCTGTAAGGATGAAAATAAGTAGAGGTGATCAGCACTTTCATTGAAGTTCGCGGCCTCCTGCCTGTCTTCTTGCGCTTCTGACCACACTGCCCAGATTTTCGCCCATCACGTAAATCCCGATCATGCCCACAAATACCGGGATAATAACCTGCACCGCGTGCACCACGAGCGCCATTGCCAGCGCGTCAGCCTTCCCGACCCCCACCAACGAATAAGCAGCCACTGCTCCAGCCTCAAACACCCCCAGCCCTGCCGGCGCGGAAGGCAGCGCGTTTACAAAAGCGCTTGCCGGAGTGATCAACAACGGCCACCACCACTTGGAATGATCCAGAATCGCATTCTGCAAAATGGAAAATTCCACCATCGTCATTGCCCAACTGATTGCCAGCAGGATGAAAGCTGTGAAAAACAGTCTTGGTTTCAGGAAAATCTGAAAACCTGTCAGCAGTTTACTTAATGCTGGCAGTAATTTATCTTTGACTAGTCTTTTGGATCCAAAGCGGCTTTCCAGCCATTTCATCAGGCTTTCTCTGCGCCTGGCACTGACGAAAATGATCACACTACCGATCAGCAAAGCGACTGCGGTTATGATAACTACGCGCTTAAGGTTACTTTCTCCGGCCATAAGTGGCAAAGTTGCCAAAAAGAAAAGGGAACCAATCATCAGGTCCATCATGCGCTCGGTAACGATCGCCGCAAAAACCTCCGGGTAATTGTGCTTACCTTTGCCATGCCTGACCAGCAGTACTGCCCTGCCCACCTCCCCTAACCTGAGCGGCAAAATGCTGTTCAGCATATAACCTACGTTCATTGCCCAGAATGCAGCTGAAAAGGTAAACTCTTTCCCGAGGATCAGCCAGCAAACAATCCCCCTGACAAACAGACCAATTGAAAAACATGCAATGATCAAGACCATCGCCAAAGGCGTCAGGGACCCTAGAGCTGCCAGGAATGCCTGCAGGTCTATCTGCCGCGCCAGCAGCCAGATAGCCAACCCGCTGATAAGCAGTGGCACCGCCACCCGCAAAAAATCGCCGGCGCGAGAGCCTTCACTTTCTTTCGTCATCAATTCTCCAGCCGCAAAATCGCCATGAAAGCTTCCTGGGGGATTTCGACACTCCCAACCATTTTCATGCGCTTTTTTCCCCGTTTTTGCTTCTCGAGCAGTTTTTTCTTGCGGGTTATATCGCCGCCGTAACACTTCGCCAACACATCTTTTCGCAGTGCTTTTACGTTCGCGCGGGAAATCACGCGCCCCTCTGCGTAAGCCTGGATTGGGATGGTAAACAGTTGCTGAGGGATAATTTCCTTCAGTTTGCTTACCAGAGCCTGTCCTTTATGGTAGGCATCCTGGCTGTGTACGATTGCTGTCAGGGCGTCCACGGGTTCTTCGTTGAGCAAAATCTGTAATTTCACCAGGTCGCCTGCACGATAATCCAGGAACTGGTAATCCATTGAGGCATAACCGCGAGTGTTCGATTTCAGCAGGTCAAAGAAATCCACGATGATTTCCGACAGGGGAATTTCGAAATTCAGTTGCACCCTGTTTGCTGCTGGGTACTCCTGGTTAATATAAATTCCGCGTCGTTTGCGCACCATTTCCATGATCACGCCGTAGTACTCCGTTGGGCTGAAGATTTCCAGCGACATCCAGGGTTCATAGATATCTTTGATTCGCCCTTCGTCCGGAAGGTCAGCCGGTGAATCAATGATGATGGTGCTTCCATCGGTCAGGTCAACCTTGTATTCCACTGACGGCGCGGTAAAAACCACGTCCAGGTCATATTCACGTTCAATCCGTTCCTGGATGATCTCCATGTGGAAAAGCCCCAGGAAGCCGCACCGAAAACCAAAATTTAACGCTTCTGACGACTCTGGTTCATAGGTCAGTGAGGCATCATTAAGCTGCAGCTTCTCCAACGCCTCTTTCAAATTGGAATAATCTTCCCCCTCCACCGGGTAAACCCCAGCGAAGACCATTGGCTTCGGGTGCCTGTAACCGGGTAAAGGACCATCTGCTGGTTTGGCAGCATTGGTGATGGTGTCGCCAACCCGGCATTCCGACACAGTTTTCAAGCCCGTCGCGACATATCCTACGTCTCCAGCTTTCAACTCGGCAATCGGTATCAAGCTCGGTGAGAAGATACCGATTTCCACCGGAACGATTTTCGTCCCGGTTGCCATCATGGCAATCTTGTCGTTTGCAGTCAGACTTCCATCAAAAACCCGGACGTAAGCAATCACACCTTTGTAAGAGTCGTAATGCGAATCAAAAATTAACGCTCTCAGAGGTTTCTCTTCGGAGCGGATTGGTGCGGGGATCTTGGCGGCAATGGCCTCCAAAACCGCTTCCACGCCCAGGCCAGTCTTGGCGCTGATGGGAATGATCTCATCATCCTCCACCCCAAGCAATATCTTCAGGTCCCGCCTGACCCCCTCGACATCTGCTGATTGCAGGTCGACCTTGTTAATTACAGGAATGATCACCAGGTTGGCATCCAACGCCAGGTAGAGGTTTGCCAGGGTCTGAGCTTCGATACCCTGGGTCGCATCCACAACCAACACCGCGCCCTCACAGGCATAAAGCGCGCGGCTGACTTCGTAGTTGAAGTCCACGTGCCCTGGTGTGTCGATCAGGTTAAACTCGTAATCCAGTCCATCTTTAGCGTCGTAGATCATGCGCACAGCAGACGCCTTGATGGTCACACCTTTTTCGCGTTCCAGGTCCATAGAATCAAGCACCTGCGCCGTCATATCGCGGTCCGCGATCGTGTTGGTCATCTGGAGCATTCTGTCCGCCAGGGTTGATTTTCCGTGATCCACGTGTGCAATGATGCAAAAATTTCGTATTCTTTCCATAAGGCTCTCAGTATAGCTTATTATACCTTCTAGCAGGCGCAGCACTGCCTTTGGCAGAACACCGTTTTCTTCCCGCCTAACACCTGCCAGCTACCCGCTGCGACCTACCACCCATCACCCCTTATGGTAAGATAAACCATATGTTGAAGAACCTGCTCGAAACCCTCCGTCCGCGCCAGTGGACGAAGAATCTTGTGATTTTCGCTGGACTTGTCTTTGACCGCCAGCTCTTTTTAGCAACGCCCGCTTTACGCGTTCTGGCAGCCTTTTGCATCGCCTGTTTGGTTTCCGGGCTCACCTACACCATCAACGACATAATCGACCTGAAAGCCGACCGGCAGCACCCCCAGAAATGCCATCGCCCGCTTGCCTCAGGTCGTCTCCCCCTTAAAGCAGCTGTTCTACTGGTCATTCTCCTGGCTCTTGTGAGCTTCAGCGCGGCGTTCGTTCTCTCGTGGAAGTTTGGTCTGATCTGCATTGCCTACACGGTTCTGATGCTCGCCTACTCCAAGTGGCTCAAGCACATCATGATTGTCGATGTCATGGTGATTGCGGCTGGTTTCCTATTGCGTGTTCTTGCAGGCATCAACGTCATTGAGGTCACCTTCTTTTCTCCCTGGCTCTTCATCCTGACCGCTCTCCTGGCGCTTTTCCTCGGTTTTGGGAAGCGATTTGCTGAACTCCGGCTGCTGGAAGGGAGTGCGGGGGATTTCCGAAAAGTCCTCAATGGCTACTCGATCCCACTCCTCAACCAATATTTGGTTGTGATGCTTGGGTCAATCCTAATTACTTATATGCTCTACACTTTTTCCGCGCATCCACAGGGTATTTCCTACACAATGATGCTCACCATACCCTTTGTGTTTTTTGGTATTTTTCGCTACATGTACCTGATCCAGAACTTCAATACTGCATCCACCCCGGAAGAAGTCCTGCTAAAAGACCGTCCTTTGCAGGCAGCCATCCTCCTTTGGGGTCTGGCAGTCATGCTGATTCTCTATCTGAGATACTGAGGTAAACCATGCCCGCAATAACCGCAACCGCTTGTGGAAAACTGATTCTCTTTGGCGAACATGCTGTGGTCTATGACAGCCCCGCTATTGCAATCCCCCTCACCGGCCTGAAGGTGCGCACCACCATTGAGCCAGCGATCGGTCAACCGCAAGGCAAGATCCACATAAAGGCTGCTGCGCTTGGAGTTGATCATGACCTTGTAGAACTGCAAGAAGACCACATCCTCGTCCATACCCTTAATCTCCTGTTCTCTTTCCTTGGTCTTCATCAAACACCTACTTGCCGAATTATTCTCACATCTGATCTGCCAATCGCAGCAGGGTTGGGCTCCAGCGCAGCGATTGCGATCTCACTCCTGCGTGCCATGTCAGCCTTCCTTGGTCATCCCCTGAAACCCCAGGAACTCAACACCCTGGCTTTCCATTCTGAACAGGGCGTACACGTTCGTCCATCCGGCATCGATAACACCGTGATCACTTACGAAAAACCGATTTACTATCAGCGCGGAGAGGTGATCGAATTCATCCAGCCGATCCGTGAGTTTACCTTTGTGGTTGCCGATTCAGGCGTTCGCAAGTCCACCCGGGAATCGACTGGTCGACTGGCGCAGGATCTTGACGCTGACCCGGGCATGGTTCAACCACACCTGGATGCGATCGCCGAATTGGTTGAACAGAGCAAACGCTCCTTCCAAATTGGCGACATCGAGGCGCTTGGAAAGGCGATCGATGCCAACCAGGAGCACCTCTCTGCCCTTCGGCTCTCCTGCCCCGAACTGGATGTGCTGATCCTCGCTGCCAGGCAGGCTGGCGCGCTTGGCGCGAAGCTTACCGGCGGAGGCATGGGCGGTCATATGTTGGCGCTGGTCACTTCCGAAACTGAAGCCGCTGTCACGCAAGCTCTCTCTGCTGCTGGCTCACTCAATGTTTTCACCACCCGTCTTTATCCCGTGGAGTGAACCAGTATGTCTGACCGAGGCCTGACCTTTCTCAAGCTGGGTGGCTCGCTGATCACCGACAAAGATCAGCCTGAAACCGCTCTGATCGAGCAGATAAGAGATCTTCTCACCCAGATCGCTGAGTGGCGTCTGGCTAACCCTTCCCAAAGCTTACTGCTTGGACATGGTTCTGGCTCGTTTGGTCATCATGCCGCTGCCAAGTACGGCACCCGCCAGGGTGTGACCAACCCTGAAGACGCTCTGGGTTACCAACAGGTCTGGCATAGTGCCCGCAGCCTGAACCAGATCATCATCACCCAGGCACGGTCGCTAAACCTGCCTTTGATCGCTTTTCCTCCATCCGCCTGTATTACGAGCGATGATCACGAAATCAAAACCTGGAACCTACAACCGATCTGCCAAAGTTTCAAAATGGGTCTGATCCCCCTCGTTTATGGGGATGTTGTTTCTGACTTAACGCTCGGCGGTACGATCCTCTCTACCGAGGACCTCTTTCTCCATCTGGCTCATTCTCTTCGACCAGACCGCATTTTACTTGCTGGCAAAGTTGAAGGCGTATACGCTGATTATCCGGTCAATCAACAGCTTCTGTCCCAGATTTCAGCGCAATCTAATTCATCTGAATTCCTGCAAGGCTCAGCCAGCCAGGATGTTACTGGTGGGATGGCGACAAAAGTTCAGTTAATGCAGTCGCTTTGCCGTGAACTGCCAGGGCTTTCCGTCCAAATCTTCTCGGCTGTTTCACCGGGTTATCTCCGCCTGGCGCTCGATGGTGCCGCATTAGGTACAATCATCAACTGATTATCACAACCCGGATGGATACCACGTATAATACTCGCAGAGGCATTAGATGATTTATAGCAGACAACAACTTGAAGAAATCGAAGACCAGTTCCTTGCGCCTTACGGAATACGCAGCAAGAACTCCAAGGGTCGTAAATATCCTGAAGAAGAGGCTGATTTTCGCACGCGTTTCCAACGCGACCGCGAACGGGTTATCCACACCACGGCCTTTCGCCGGCTTGAGTACAAGACCCAGGTCTTCATCAACCACGAAGGCGATTACTACCGCACCCGCCTGACCCATTCCATCGAAGTCGCCCAAATCGGTCGCTCGGTTGCCCGCACCCTTGGCGCGAACGAAGACCTGGTGGAAACGATCTGCCTTGCCCATGATATTGGTCATCCCCCCTTTGGTCATTCCGGTGAGACCGCCCTGGCACGCCTGATGAAAGAGCACGGCGGTTTTAATCACAACCAGCACTCCCTGCGCGTTGTGACGCAGCTCGAAAACCGTTATCCCGATTTTCCGGGTCTCAACTTGAGTTGGGAAGTCCTCGAAGGGATGGTTAAACACGAAACTGACTACGACATCGCTGATGCCCAGGATTATGATCCCGAGTTGCGCGGCAGCCTTGAAGCCCAAATCGCCAATGTGGCTGATGAACTGGCATATACTTCCCACGATCTTGATGACGGCTTGCGTTCCGGAATGATCACACCCTCCCAACTGGATGGCATCGCATTGTGGGAAATTGTCAACGAAAGCATTGGTCGACGCCGCAGCGAGACGCTGGATGACCTCTCGCGCCATCAGATCATCCGCCGCTTGATCAATTTCGAGATCACCGATCTAATCCAGTCCATCGATCGTTACTTGCGCAAAAGCAGCGTCAGCTCCTCACTCGAACTGCAAAAACTGCCTTTCAATGTCGCCGGCTTCAGCGAGGACATGTATCGACGCAATCGCGAACTGAAAGATTTCCTCTTCAACAAGCTTTATCGCCACCACCGTGTTGTACGGATGTCCGCCAAATCGGAACGCATCATTACAGACATTTTCACGATGTACCAAAGAACTCCAGCCGCCTTACCCGAAGCGGTTCAGGAACTTATTCCACAGCGCGGTCTCGAACGTACCATATGCGACTATATCGCCGGCATGACCGATCGTTTCGCGATAGACGAACACCTGCGCCTATTCGATTCACAAACATTACCCTAGGAGTAAAACACCAATCATGGCTCTCACACCCCAATTATTAACCCTTGCCGGGAAAGCAAAACTACAAGAAGAACTGGCTGAACTAAAAGGTCCTCGCCGCGAAGAAATCGCCCGCCGCTTGAAACATGCAATCGAAATGGGCGACCTTTCTGAAAACGCCGACTATCACATGGCCAAGGAAGACCAGGGCTTTCTTGAAGGACGGATCCAACAGATCGAAGCTGTCCTTTCTTCTGCCACTCTGATTGAAGATACAGACATTAACACTTCAACTGTTCAGATCGGCAATACTGTCACCCTCCAGGAAGATAACGAACCCGAAGAGACTTTCATCATTGTTGGAGCTAATGAAGCCAGCCCGCGGGAGCGAAAAATCTCCTACGAATCTCCGATGGGTGCAGCCCTGATGGGACACAAAAAGGGTGAAACCGTTGAAGTAATCCTCCCCAACAAATCAGTGCTAAAGATCAAGATCCTCAAAATCGAGTAACTTCTCATCAGTAAAATTCAGAACGAGTCCTGTAAAGGGACCCGTTCTGTTTTTTCTATCAGCTACAAGCTATCACCTATCAGCTACGAGCTATCACCTTATTTTCTGTAAATTGCCAACTCCACCGTACTCCGCTGGAAGTAGCTGTCCTCGGGCAGGGGCATATCCCCGTACATAACATCTACGATCCGGCCTTCCAGGCGCAATGTGGCTGTCTCGAGCACAAACTGAGCTCCAGGTTCCGCCAAAATCGGTTCGCCACGAATTTCCAATCGCTGCAATGAAACTGGATCCTCGTAACTGTGCTTGCTCATCAACACCTTGGTCACTGTTTGAATGTCATTTTTATCAAAAAGCCAGATATCAAAAGCTGAAATCTTCTTGGGTTCTCCCACCCCGATGATGTCCGAGATGCTCACCCCACACTCCCCCAAAAATTCGCCGTTGGGCGCATCAAAGGTAAACGACTCATCGTAGCGGTCATCGCCAAACGCGTAAGTTGACATAAACTGCGCGACAGGTTTCTGAACAGCTGGCCCATTAGTTTGTTTGCCGTTTCCAAAGAAAGGTGCTTTGAAGACCGACTGGCTCTGAACAGGTGCTGCCGCGGGAGCTGGTTCTGCTGCCGGACGCATCGGCACTGCAGCGGGTTGCCTTGCTGAAGCTGGAGCAAAGCGATTTTCGGAAGTGTCATCATCCAGAGGTTTGCCCGCTTCCACCGGTCGCTCTTTGAAATAGTAGCGGTAAGCAAGATATGCCCCCACGCCAAGGATCGCGAGCAAACCAAAACCCAGCCATAAAAGGGTATTGGATTTCTTTGCCGGTTCCACTTCATCCCCGTCTTCCACCTTTATTTCAGTACCATCCTGAAGCGTAAGGGTGTTGGTATTGGCAGTCTCGCCACTTGCCTGGGGCACAGCAATCCCCAAAGCGGTCGTGAAACGCGTGATTTGTTCGGTTGAGAGGAAGCCAGGCTCCGCCAGTAACTGGCTGAGGGTTGGCTCAGCCTGTTCACCTAACTCCCCATAGCTTTGAAGGGCTTTTTCCTTATCGCCGTTAAGGGTATAGGTTGTGATCAGGTTGCGCAGGTAATCCTGGCGCAAGTCTGCCCGCAAGTGCTCCGCCGAAGCGTCGGTCCATTGCACAGGCAGGATCACCCACCCAATGATTAAACCGAGTACCAAACCAGCCACCGCAGCCGCGATCGCCAGGTACTTCGGTTGCTTAAGTTTCTCTTTTAGAAAATCCAGTGTGTTTTCCATACCTGCACCTCAATGAAAGTAGTTATCACTCCTTAAGGTGCAGGTTTTGTACCAATCAATCCTACTGCTGCAACACCCCGTCCTCAAGCTCAAATCGGGAGTGACAATTACTGCAATAGGCTTGTTTATCATTCTTGGTGGTCAATATGCCGCCGCATTTCGGGCAGGCTCTCGCCAGGGGTTTATCCCAGGAAACATAGTTGCACTCAGGGTAACGTGAGCAGCCATAAAAGACTCTTCCCTTCTTGCTGCGTTTCTCAACGACATCACCCTGGTGGCATTCCGGGCATGTGACGCCAATCTTCTCAAGCCAAGGTTCGGTGTATTTACACTGCGGGAAGTTGGAGCAGCTGATAAAGCGCCCAAAGCGCCCGGTTCGCAGCACCAGATCCCCACCGCATTCCGGGCATTCTTTTCCGATCGATTCCGGTTTAACCTGCGTTTTGGGCATATTTTCTTTTGCATGATCCAGGCTGTCTTTGAATGGACCGTAAAAGTCGCGGATCACTTCCACCCAGGCAATATCTCCCTGGGCAATTTCATCCAGCTTGTCTTCCATGGTGGAGGTGAATTCAATGTCCACAATTGAAGGGAAGTACTCCACCACCAAATCGTTGACCAAAAATCCGATTTCGGTTGGAATCAGGCGTTTCGATTCGCGCGTCACATAACCGCGCGCCTGGATTGTGGTGATGATCGCGGAATACGTGGAAGGTCTGCCAATTTTGTTTTCTTCCAGCACCTGGATCAGCGAGGCTTCCGTGAAACGCGGTGGCGGCTCGGTGAAGTGTTGGCTTGGATTTAGTTCGAGCAAACGCTGCATTTGCCCCACCACCAGCGACTCCAGGGGCAGCTCAGTCTGATCCTCATCTTCTTTTTCATCTTCGCCTCTGACAGCGGAATAGACCGCCCGATAACCCGGGAAAATGGTTTTGCTGCCGCTCGCGCGAAACAAACAGTTATCTTTTCCCATCTTGCCGGCAATGTCAGCAGTGATCGTTTCGATCAGCGCTGGAGTCATCTGGCTGGCAATAAATCGCTGCCAGATCAATTTGTACAATTTGAATTGATCGCCAGTCAGGTGATGCTTGACGCTCTCGGGAGTGCGCCTGACGGAAGTTGGTCGGATCGCCTCATGGGCTTCCTGCGCCGAAGCGGCTCTTGTGCGATAGACTGGCGCTTTGGCTGGCACGTAATCGCCACCATATTTTTTTGCGATGTATTCACGCGCTTCTTTCACCGACTGCGCTGAAACATGCACTGAGTCAGTACGCATATAGGTGATCAGACCGGTTTCTTCGCCACCACCCAGGTTGATGCCTTCGTAGAGCTGTTGCGCGACTGCCATGGTCTTCCTGGTCAGAAATCCAAGGCGGGTGGATGCTTCCTGCTGCAAAGTACTCGTAATGAAGGGGGCGCCAGGACGGATGTTCTTGGTGCTGCGGTTAATGCTGTCGAGCTTATAGGCAGCCTGGTTCAACTTCTCCACAAGTGCCATGGTCGTTTCTTCGTCCGGTAAGTCAGGATCAACACCATTAACCTTGAATAGCCTTGCCTTGTACTGATTTTTTGTATCATCAGCTTCAAACAAAGCCGATATCTTCCAGTACTCAACCGGCACAAACGCATCTATTTCGCGTTCGCGTTCAACGATCAAACGTAAAGCCACTGACTGCACCCTGCCGGCAGAAAGGCGCCCTCTCACCTTTGCCCATAGAATTGGGCTCACCCCATACCCCACCAACCGGTCCAGGATGCGGCGGGCCTGCTGCGCGTCCACCAGGTCCATGTCGATTTCGCGGGTATGGGCAAAGGCGGCGTCTACTGCCTCCTTGGTGATTTCATGGAAGACAACCCGCTTGACCTTTTCCGGCTCTATCTGGGCAGAATCCATCACATGCCAGGCAATCGACTCACCTTCGCGGTCAGGGTCAGTTGCCAGGTAGACCTTTTTGGTTTTCTCTGCTGTGGCAGTAATTTCAGCGACGAGTTCTTTCTTTTCGTTTGGCACTCGGTATTTGGGTGTGAAATCGTTTTCGACATCCACGCTCAGTTGCGACTTTAGCAGATCGCGCACATGCCCCACCGATGCCAGCACCTGGTAACCATCTCCAAGGAATCTGCCGATGGTGCGTGCCTTCGCCGGCGATTCCACGATCACCAGCGGCTTGCCGTTTCCGGATCGGACCTTTTTACCGTTCGTGCTCTTGCTTGTAGTCTTCCTGGACGAAGATTTCTTCTTCGAGCTTTTGCCCGATTTTTTTGCTGATGACTTTGTTGAAATAACAGCAGGCTTCTCCAAGCCTTCATGCGCAGGGGTCACGCCCATGCGAAACAGCTTGGTACCGCAAACCGCGCAAACGCCTGTGGTCATCGCAGCCCCACGGCTGGTAAACCCAGGCTCTGCCTGCGTGATTTCCCTTTTTTCTTTACATTTAAAACAATAGGCTTCCAAAATGACTCCCTTTAATAGAATGGCTCAAAAATAGCACGCCTATCATACCATAACCAAATTTTTGTCAAGGGTTGCGAATATAGGGCGAAATCCGGTTTTGATCGTTGGAAGTTCAATCTTGCCTTGGTAAACCAAATGGTTTACCGCTACAGGGGTAACCTACTGACCACACCTGGTAGTGGCAGGCCCCCGTGCCTGCCAATTTAGGTAACAATGATGCGCAAATTATTTGATGCCACACATCAATGGTATCCCAATAAATTAGAGAACTCCTCATCCTTCTCCCAATTCATTGGATTCGCAAGGATGTATTCGTAAATTGCCTGATAATCCCGTTCATTCCGGATGACATGCTCGTAATAATTCCGCTGCCAAAGCCGCTTCTCAAATTGAGACCAACCTTTATCCCTAACACCTATCATGTATTCGTGTGTCGTCAAAGATTTGATTCGATGGACAATTTCTGACAAAGATAGTTGTTTTTTTGTAGGGTCAACCCCCCGTAGTTTACCGTCGTTCGACTGGCAGGCACGGGGGCCTGCCACTACCTCGCTTATGATGAGTAACGCGTGAATATGATTTGGCATCACAACGAACAATTCGACATTGATTCCTGGATAATGCTCAGGAATTTGGTCAATTACTTCTTTCACCATCTTCCCAATATCATTCAAAACCATTTCTCCATCAACAATCTGCCCAAACAATTTTCTGCGACCCTGGGTGACAATGCTCACATAATAGGCACCGGGTTGTGAATAATCGAAATCAGGTATTCGCAGTTTCTTTCGGTGGGGCAATGAGTCATTTGGATTCACTACGTCATTTTACCTTTTTGTGTAGGTTCAGGAAATGGGGCTTCCCACTTCAATGGGCATCTATTCTTTTGTAGGGTCAACCCCCTGTGGCTGACCTTTTTTTGTTTGGGCTGACTGGCAGGCACGGGGGCCGGCCACTACGTTCTCGCTGATCTGCAAATTTACGTGGCGGTTTAACCCACCCATTACCACTCCTGTGATAAATATAACCCTGCGACCCCTACATCCACCGGGCGTTTTGGCGGTAGGTCATCCCCTGCTCGCGTACCACCAAACCCTTCAACTCCATCATGGTCAGGGTCACGGTCAACTTCTCGACGCTCAGGTCCATCCGGACGCAGATCTCATCTATGTGCAGAGAATCCTGACCCAAAATCCGCAGAACCGTGCGTTCCAGATCGGTTAGGGCTTGTTCCTGTGGTTTCGGGGCTTTACTGCCTTCTTCAATCCTGAGGGCTTCCAAAACCGATTTCGGATTGGTCATCGGCATCGCCCCCTCGCCGATCAAATCGTTCGTCCCGCGGCTCATCGGCGAAAGCACCGAGCCAGGCACCGCGAAAACCTCGCGGTCCTGTTCCACCGCGAACTTCGCCGTGATCAAGGCCCCGCTTTTCTCGCCTGCCTCGATCACGATCGTGGCGCGGCTCAAACCCGAGATGATCCGGTTGCGCGGTGGGAAATTAATCCCATCTGGTTTTGTCCCGGGCGCGTAATCGCTCACGATCGCGCCTTGCTCCTGAATCTGTTCAGCCAATCTGCGGTGCTCAGGAGGATAGATGACGTCCACACCGCTCCCCAACACAGCGATTGTCCTTCCCCCTGCCTCGATCGCCGCATGATGTGCCAGTCCATCCACACCCCGTGCCAGACCGCTCACCACCGTTACCCCATTTTGTGCCAGGTATTCCGCGGTATCCCGCGTGATCTGTTTGCCATAGGCGGTCACATTGCGCGTCCCGACGATCGCCACCGCCAGGTCATCCGCGGCTGTGATGCTGCCCTTGTAAAACAAAACGGGTGGAGGCTGAGCGATTTCTTTCAGGTAGCGCGGATAGGTATCACCCTGCCAGGTTAAGAAAGCAATCCCCCTGGCACTCAACTGATCAGGCAGCGCAAGAGGATCGAGAGTTTTGCGTTTTTCGAGAATGTCTGCGACGTTCTTTTCGGATAAACCGGCCGCCAGCAGCTCAGCTGACCCCGCCTGCCACGCCCGGCTCAAATCGCCAAAAAAGGAAAGCAGTTTGCGAAACCTGACTGCCCCAATGCCCCGAACGTAACTGAACGCCAGCCAGAACCCGGCCTCCTGCATTACCCCCTCAGTCCTTCCAGCAAATGCACATCCATGCGTTTTTGCTCAAGATCGATCTTCAGGATCACCTCTGGAATCGCCGGCAGCAGCAGTTCGCTGCCTTCTGCCTGGTCAATGATGTACACCTCGTTCGCGCCGGTTTCCATGATGGCAGCCAGCACGCCCAGGTCTTCATCGCCTTCCCAAACGTTTAAACCGATCAACTGGTGATGGTAAAACTTTCCTTCAGCCAGGGGCGGCAAATCTTTCACTGCGGAAAAGACATCCTTGCCCACCAGCTCACGCACGCTTTCAGGGTTGTCAAATCCTTCCAACTTGAGTAATAACAAATCATTCTTCCAGCGTGTGCCGGTGATTTTGTTGGGCTGAAAATCTGAACCGATGTAGACAGTTTTCCCTCTGCGGATCCTTTCCGGAAAATCCGAAAACACCCGCAGGGTAATTTCCCCACGTACTCCGTGAGACTTTTGCAGCCTGCCGATTAATACATAAGCAGGCTCAACCGGACCGATCGAGCCTGCTGTGTCTTGATATTGATCTGCCATCTCAGGCATTAACCCAAATCTACCACGTCCATGGTAACTTGCTTGCCATTGCGGGCGGCGACAACCTTGAGGATGGCTCTCAAAGAGTTTGCCACCCGTCCGTGCTTGCCAATCACCCGACCAATGTCAGCTTTGCCGACCTGCAGGTCCAGCTGAATGGTGTTCCCGTTGCGAAACTCATCGACAAAAACCTGTTGCGGGTCATCCACGATCGATTTCGCCAGGTACTCCAGCAAGTCTTGCAGTTTGGATTCTTTCATCACTTACCTCTTATGCCTTGGGGGCGTGAGTGGTTTTTGGATGAAGAGTCAGTTCGCTGTAAACTTTAGTAGCCTCAGCTAACAAAGCGTCTTTGTCTTCCCCAGCCTTAAACCGGGTGAAGCGATCATCCAGTTTGACGATTTTGAAGAGTTTCTGCACTGACTCAGAAGGCTGGGCGCCAACGCTCAACCAATGATAAATGCGCTCTTCGTCAAACACGATCGTTCCGGGTTCGGTACGGGGGTTGTACTGACCAACGATTTCAATGAAACGCCCATCTCGGGGGCTTTCTTTGTCTGCCACGATCACACGATACTGCGGTTGGTGAGCTGAGCCCACCCGACGTAAACGAATACGTACCATTTTTTACTAATACTCCTTGACCTATAATCTATTTCTTCCTGGCTCCGTCAAAGGCTGAGAGAATGCTGAAGGGGCATTTCCTTCTCCTATGCTCAGGTTTAACCAAATAACCTATTAATATTACCACGTCCACCGGATTTTTGGAACTTTTTCATTAAAGTCTGTATGTCCCGGAATTGTTTCATCAATTTGTTCACGTCCTGCACATCTTTACCGCAGCCCGCAGCGATTCTCCGCCGCCGGCTGGCATTCAAAATGCGCGGATCCTGCCGTTCTTTTGGCGTCATCGAGTTGATGATCGCCTCCACCGTTTTAAGCTGGTCTTCTGCCTCATGCGGGTCCACCGACTTTGCCACGGTGCTGAACTGCCCGGGCAGCATGCCCAACACCTGCGAGATCGGTCCCATCTTTTTGATCTGTTTCAGTTGATTGGCGAAATCCTGCAGCGTGAATTGCCCGGTCAGCATCCGTTCGGCTTCTTTTACGTCGACCTGTCCGGAGTAAGCGGCTTCCGCCTTCTCGATCAGTCCGAGCATGTCGCCCATACCCAGGATCCTCGATGAGATCCGGTTGGGATCAAAGACTTCCAGCGCGTCCAGTCCCTCGCCCGTGCCCAGGAACTTGATCGGGATACCGGTTACCTCGCGTATCGAAATTGCCGCACCACCACGCGCGTCGCCATCGATCTTGGTGAAGATCAGCCCGCTAACAGGGATCACGCCAACAAAGCCTTTCGCGACGTTTAGCGCTTCCTGCCCGATCATCGAGTCGACCACCAGCAGGATTTCCTTTACTGGCACGGCTTCGTTCAAGGCTTTCAGTTCATCCATCAGGGCGTCATCCAACTGCGAACGCCCGGCGGTATCCAGAATTACGACCGAATAACCACCTTTTCTGGCCATCTCAAAGGCACTTTTAGCGATTTGCACCGGCTTGGCGTTTTCCACGCTATGCACCGGGACGTCAATCCGCTCACCGAGGGTCTGCAATTGCTTTATGGCTGCAGGGCGGTAAATATCCGCTGCCACCAGCATGACTCTCTCACCCCTTGAGCGAAGTTGTTTCGCCAGTTTGGCAGCCGCGGTTGTTTTACCAGAACCCTGCAAGCCTGCCAGCATGAGCACATGCGGCTTCTCTCCGCGCAGATTAAGCGGAGCAGGCTGCCCCAGGGTCTGAATGAGTTCCTCGTTGACGATCTTGATCACCATTTGGGCAGGGTTGAGCGCTTTGGAGACTTCCGCCCCGATAGAACGTTCCTTTACCCGGTTGGTGAATGCCTTGACCACGGCATAATTAACATCCGCCTCAAGCAGTGCCAGCCGCACTTCGCGCATTGCCTTCTCAACATCCTCTTCGCTCAGCTTTCCGCGTCGGCGAAGGCTGTCAAATACAGCTGTCAGTTTATCAGTCAGGTTTTCAAACATGGCTTATCTCAGTCCCAGTCACTTTTGTGATTTCAAGTCCATATCATACCTTAAACTGTGTGTGTTTCAAAACAGACTGAAAGACGAAAAATTTTCGCGCAGAATGGTCTAATTATTTTGCTTGCGAAACTTAACAAGCAAGTACGTGTTTTTACTCTCAGAAACTTTGTAAAAGGATAACCATGAATAAAGTAGCAATCGTTACCGATAGCACCACCGCCATCCCTGATTCTATTGCACACGAAAACAATCTAACCATCGTGCCGCTAAATCTTATTTGGGATGGTCAATCCTATCTTGATGGGATTGAAATCACTCCCCTGGAGTTTTACGAGCGCCTGGAAAAGTCCGAAACCTTGCCCACCACCTCGCAACCTTCGGTTGGAATGTTCGCGCAGTCTTACACACGTCTCATTGAGCAGGGATTCGATATTCTGACGATTGTTATTTCCGAAAAACTCTCGGGCACCTACCAATCCGCTATCCAGGCTGCAGAATTCTTCCCGAAAAACCGCATCACCGTCCTTGACAGTAAACAAGGGTCCATGCCTCTTTCCCTGGCAGTTCTGATGACCGCACAAGCCGCCCAACGCGAAGCGACATTGCTGGAATGCACCAATCTCGCGAAAGATATATGCAACAGGGTACGCACGCTTTTCATTGTCGACACGCTTGAATACCTGCATAAAGGTGGTCGCATTGGTGGTGCAGCCCGCCTGATAGGCACAGCCCTAAAGATGAAGCCGATCCTCGAAATCAAAGGCGGAGTAATTGAACCTTTTGACAAAGTTCGCACCACCAGGAAAGCTATTGAGCGCGTATTTGAAGTTGCTGAAACCGAACTTGGCAAACAGGGCACGATTGAATATCTTGGCATAGTGACTGCCAATGCCTCCCAAATTGGTGATGAAATATTAACCTTGGCGCACCAACGATTTCATGTTCGCAACGAGTTCGTCGGTCTGATCAGCCCAGTGATTGGAGCACATGTTGGTCCTGGTACTGTGGGCTTTGTTTACGTCCCTGCAAAAAAAGCCTGATTCCTATTGAATCCCATTGGCAGAGCCTGGAAAACCAGGCTCTGTTCGTTTTCTTCCTTTTCCTTTTTGTTTTGATACAATTGGGGCAACTCACCTATAGAAAAGGACCTTGTTTATGTCAATTGCAGAGAAAATTGGTGTCCATGTGCCTGAAGTTCTATTACCAGTCAAGGAGATCGATCCTCATAAGTGGGCTGTGATTGCCTGTGACCAGTTCACTTCGCAGCCCGAATACTGGGAGAAGGTTGCCGAAACCGTGGGAGACTCCCCTTCAACCTTTCATCTGATCCTCCCTGAAGCCTGGCTGCACAGCCCGGACGTAAAGGTTCGCATCCTCAAGAGTCAGCAAGCCATGCAGGACTACCTTGAAAAAGGGATCCTGGAAGCCCATAAAGGTTTTGTCTTCGTTGAACGCCAGGTCGGTGACAAAGTCCAGTCGGGTCTTGTGGTCGCGCTCGATCTGGAGTGTTACGACTACAACAAGGGCTCCCAAACGCTCATCCGCGCCACCGAAGGCACCATTCTCGACCGCCTCCCACCCCGCATGGAAGTTCGCCGGGATGCGCTGCTCGAATCGCCGCACATCCTGGTTCTTTACGATGATCCGGAAGGGGTTGTGCTTTCGGAGATATTTGCAGAAAAAGATGAACTCCCGCTCGCTTACGACTATGAATTAATGGCTGGCAGCGGTCACCTTGCGGGTCGCCTGATAGAAGATCCTGCCTTGATTGAAAGTGTCGTCGAGGGTTTAGCGTCTCTGATTGAACCCGCAACCTACACCCAAAAATATGACCTGCCAGACGTGGAATCCCCCTTGCTCTTTGCCATGGGTGATGGAAATCACTCGCTTGCAACTGCCAAAGCCATCTGGGAGGAACTCAAACCTCACGTCAGTTCTGACCATCCGTCGCGTTACGCCTTGGTTGAGCTGGTTAATCTACACGACCCCTCCCTCAAATTTGAACCCATCCATCGTGTTTTGTTTAACCCGGGTGAAGATTTCGAGACTACTCTGCGATTGTTTTTTGCTGAAAAACTCACCCTGCATTCAATTGACGCAATGCAAACCCTGATCGCCGAAGTCGCCAAATCCATATCCACCACGCAGCGATTTGGCATGATCCAACCCGATTCCTACACGCTGGTCGAACTTGACCACCCTGTCCACAACCTGGCGGCGGGCAGTTTGCAGCAGTTCCTCGACCTCTACCTCAAGAGCCATCCCGACACTAAGATCGATTATGTCCACGGCGATGACACGGTCGACGAACTTGGTCGCAAGCCTGGCAATCTCGGCTTCTTTTTACCCCCTATCGGCAAGAACTCGTTCTTCAGGTCGGTTATCGTCGATGGTGCCCTGCCGCGGAAGACTTTCTCGATGAATCACGCCAAAGATAAACGCTTCTACATGGAATGTCGCAGGATAAAACCTTGACGTTTCGAACAAGTGTGCTATATTTATATCATCCAAACAATTAGATCTGGGAGAAACTATGGCTGCCCGAAAAGCATCAACAACAAACAATCAACCAGCTTCAGACCAAAATATGGAAGAAGCGAAGAAGGTCGTACTTGACCGCGCCTTACACGACATCGTCAAAAAATACGGCGAGGGCAGCATCATGCGCCTCGGCGAAGCCCATCAAATGCAAGTGGAAGCCATCCCCACCGGCTCCCTCTCACTGGACATGGCGCTGGGAGTTGGGGGCATCCCCAAAGCTCGCATCACGGAGATCTACGGTCCGGAATCTTCCGGTAAGACCACACTCTGCCAACACATCGTTGCCGAATGCCAAACACGCGGCGGTACCGCGGCTTACATCGACATGGAACACGCGCTGGACCCTGTCTACGCTGCCAAATGCGGTGTGAAGATTGATGAACTACTCATCTCCCAGCCAGACACGGGCGAACAAGCGCTCGAAATCGCCGAGACGCTGGTACGCTCTGGCGCTGTGGACCTTGTTGTGATTGACTCTGTCGCTGCGCTTGTGCCCCGTTCCGAAATAGAAGGCGATATGGGCGACCCCACCATGGGTGTCCAGGCGCGTCTGATGTCCCAGGCGCTGCGCAAGCTTTCGGGCGCGATCAACCAGACCAAAACCGCGGTGGTCTTCACCAACCAGCTGCGCCAGAAAATCGGCGTGATGTTCGGCAACCCCGAAACCACCACCGGCGGCATGGCGCTGAAATTCTACGCCTCTGTCCGCCTCGATGTCCGCCGGGTGCAGTCCATCAAAGTCGGCGCTGAGATCGTGGGCAACCGCGTGCGTGTGCGCGTGGTGAAGAACAAAGTATCCGCCCCCTTCCGTTCTGCCGAATTCGACATTATGTACAACGAAGGCATCTCCAAGTCGGGCGACATTCTTGACCTCGCTACCTCCCTTGAGGTGATTGATAAACGTGGGTCCTTCTATTCATACAAGGATCAACGCCTTGGGCAAGGCCGTGAAGCCTCCAAAAATTACCTTTCTCAGAACCCGGATATCATGCAGGAAATCGAAAATTCTGTCCGTGCCCTCGCCAACAGCGAAGTGCTCACCGGTACCTTTGACATCTCTGGTGGTGCATCCGAGGACGAAAACAACAACGATTATTGATTGAAGCCAAAGTAAGAAGGTTTTGTGTTTTTTGCGGATCTTTTACACAAGGCCTTCTTTTTGTTTGTCATCGCGAGCTTCTTTTACCCGGCGATCTGCCTTAATCTTCAACGAAATAAAAAAAAAACACTCGAAGGGCGAAGCGTTGCAACAGAAATGGAATTTTTTCCAAAGCCAACCGTAAAAAAGCTTCGCCCCTACCTGTGACCTCAACGAAGAAACAAAAGATCGGATTTTCTGGTAGGGTGTGTTGGCGTCAAGATACCTAGATCTACCTTAAACTCGAAGTAGCCAACCCACCATCAGCATCTTCCGGTAAAAAAAAAGGAGCCAGCTTTCACCAGCTCCTTCTACCTTCAAAACAAAAATCCTACGTTCCCTCTTCCCAGGAACCGAGGTATTTCACTTGTTCGTCGGTCAGCTTGTCGATCTTGACGCCCATCGCCAAAAGCTTAAGGCGCGCAATCTCGCGGTCGATTTCTTCTGGTACGTTGTAGACCCGCTTCTCAAGCTTGTCAGCGTTTTTGAGCATATACTCCGCGCCGAGTGCCTGATTGGCAAAGGACATGTCCATCACGGAAGCTGGATGCCCCTCAGCCGCAGCCAGGTTGATCAACCGACCTTCGCCGAGGATGCTGATAACACGGCCGTCACTTAGCCTGTAACTCTCCACGAACGGTCTCACCAGTCGCTTTTCAACTGCCATCGCTTCGAGGGAGGGGATGTTGATTTCAACGTTGAAATGACCGGAATTGGCCACCAAAGCGCCATCCTTCATCACCTCAAAGTGGTGCTTATCCACCACGTTCAGGTCACCGGTCAGTGTGACGAAGATATCGCCTAGAGGAGCTGCTTCTGCCATTGGCATCACCCGGAACCCGTCCATGACTGCTTCCAGTGCCACCATTGGATCGACTTCGGTCACGATCACATTCGCGCCCATGCCCCTCGCGCGCATCGCCAGACCGCGTCCGCACCAGCCATAGCCAGCCACCACGAAGTTCTTGCCAGCCAGGAGCACATTCGTCGCCCGTAGAATGCCGTCAATGGTTGACTGCCCAGTGCCGTAGCGGTTATCGAAGAAATGTTTGGTCATAGCGTCGTTCACGGCCATCACCGGGAACTCCAACATCTTATCTGCAGCCATTGCGCGCAGTCGGATCACGCCGGTGGTGGTCTCTTCAGTGCCGCCGACGATATTCGGGATCAAATCGCGGCGTTCCTTGTGGATCGTGCTGACCAAATCCGCGCCATCATCCATGGTAATATGCGGAGCGTGATCAAGCGCGGCGCGCAGGTTCTTGTAGTAAGTCTTGTCATCCTCACCCTTGATCGCGTAGACGGGGATCTCGTACTGCGACACCAATGCGGCAGCCACGTCATCCTGGGTTGAAAGCGGGTTAGAAGCCGTCAGCACGATGTCCGCGCCGCCAGCCTGCATGGTCCGCATGAGGTTCGCGGTCTCAGTTGTAACGTGCATACAGCACGACATGCGAACACCCTCGAAGGGTCGCTCGCGGCGGAAACGTTCTTCCAAAATCGCCAGTACGGGCATCTCACGTGCAGCCCAATCCATCCGACGTCGTCCGCCTTCTGCCAGGTTTAAATCTCTAATGTGGTAATTCTCCATTGCCTCTCCAATAATTTAGTTATTCAATTTCATCCAGCAAGCCTTGATCATCGAAGTGCTTGCGGTAAAAAGCTACAAATTCAGTCCAGCAGTATTTGTGACACTGAGGTCCCACTTCCTGGATGCAGTACGCCGCGGCAGTATTGCCGACCTCAACACAAACCTTGAGTGGCAGACCAGCCATATACGCCCGCAGGAAGCCGCCCCTGAAGGCGTCCCCAACTCCGGTCGGGTCCTTCACCACAATCCCGCTAATCGCCGGCACCACGCAGTCCACCCCTTCTGCCACGACGCGAGCGCCGTGTTCGGCTAATGTTACCACTGTAAATGCTGGTTTCGCCAGGATCTCTGCCGCGGTCCAGCCGGTGTGCTTCTGCAGCAACTCAAACTCGTACTCGTTAATAAACATGCCGTGGGCGTGCTCTACGCCTTCGCGAAGAACATCAGCATCCAGGCTGATGATCTGCTGACCCGGGTCAAAGAGCATCCTGAGCCCCAGTTCCGGCGCTTCACGGATGTAGCGCTGCATGGTCCGCGGATCTGTCGGCGAGACCATCACGAAGTCATCCGGCTCATATTTTGCTTCAGCCAGAGAAAGATCCGTCGAGTCCGCCATCGCGCCGGTATAAAATGTGGAGATCTGCGCGTTTGAGCGGTCAGTCGTGGCAAAGAACGAGGCCGTAAATTTCTCGGGAATGATCTTCACACCGCTGGTGTCCACTCCCAACTGCTCCAGCCGTCGGGCGTAATCGCCAAAATCCTGCCCTGCGGTTGAGAACAAGTAGGCCTTGCCGCCCAGCATTGCCAGCGTATAAGCAGTATTCGGACCCACCCCTCCGTCTTGCTTGATCATGTCGTGTACCAAGAACGATAGCGACACCTTATCCAGGTGTTCGGCAATCAGGCAGTCCTTGAACAAGCCCGGAAACTGCATTAAATAATCAAAGGCGATCGAGCCGGTCAGTATTACTTTCATGCTTACCTCTCTGTGTCACTCCGGTTATATCCCCGGCGATATTTTGGACAACCGGTTGCTATTATACCCTCTCTCCTCACCTGGGTAAGTGCCTGATTATTTAAGCCTGATTGAGCACAACCCAGGCTTCTCCTGGTCGAAGATCCGCGAAACGTAGTGAAGGGGAGGAGAAGCTGGCTCCTGCCGCGAAGTGGACAGGAGACTGAAGAGGGTAACCTTTAGTTGAGTTTATTGACTAAACAAAAAATACTTCCAAACTCCGCACTCCAGGTCAAGAAATCCTTTAGAATTGTCCTTATAATCTCCTCCAGAAAGGCGAAAGGATGACAAGCGGGAACAAAAGCGAAGGATCAGCAGCGGTGGAACGAATGAAAAGCTTCATTTCCGCCCATCTACACCTGCCGATCACCGCCAGCGATGTGGCAAAAGCCGCTGGCTACTCGCAGTTCCACGCTGCCAGGGTCTTCAAGTCTGAAACCGGAGTGTCCCCGTTCGAGTATATCCGACGGCAAAGGCTCACCGCGTCCGCCCGCAGCCTGCGTTCGGGAAAGCACAAAGTGCTTGACGTGGCGCTGGATTTCGTCTTCGACACGCACGAAGGCTTCACGCGCGCCTTCACCAACGGGTTTGGCATCTCCCCAAAAAAGTATGCCACCCGCCCCACACCCGAGGGATGGCTGATCCCAACCAGCTATCTCGACCGATCCAATACCAATCTGGAGGAATGGAACATGAACAAATCATCCGTAATTTTTACGCAAATCGTCGACCGTCCTGCTCGAAAGCTAATTCTGTGGCGCAGCAAAGCAGCCGGTGATTATATGGCCTATGCCACCGAGATCGGCTGCGGCGAGCATAACGCATCGGCAGCCTGGGACGTTTTGACCCGGATCAAGGAGGCCTTATACGAGCCAGTGGGCGTTTGGCTGCCGGAGAACATGCGCCCAGCTGGAACAGGTGTCTACGCGCATGGCGTTGAGGTGGCGGAGGACTTCGACGGGGAAATTCCCGAGAATTTTGAGGTTTTGGAGCTGCCCGCCTGCCAGATGATGGTCTTCCAGGGCGAACCTTACGACGACGAAATCTTCGAGGAAGCCGTGGGAAAGTGCATGGAGCAGATCAAGCGCTTCAATCCAGAGGTTTATGGCTATGAGTGGGCGCCGGAACTCGCGCCGCGTATGCAGCTCGCCCCGGAAGGCTGGCGGGGGTATATCGAGATGCTGCCCGTGAGGAAAATTTCCTAAAAGTTAGGCGCTTAATCTTTTGGCCGGTAGGGTGGGTTGGCGTAAAAACGTGTTGGAATCTGAAGAGCCATTAAAAGCCAACCCACCGATTGAATATGAGGTTTATGTGTTGGTGGGTTGACTACAAGCAGATGGTTTTTGGTATGAATTTGCTGACGTCAACCCACCCTACCCGCCTCGTCCTCGAAAGTAGCGCTAATCAAATGATTGCAATATCTACGTAAGGACTTGTTCAAGACATTCTTTAAATATGGCTATAATTCACCCATGCGCAGAAAAACTTCGATTATTCGTTGGGCTGCATTGGGACTGATCCTCATGGCTGGCTTCCTTTTAATCCTGCAGCTCGTGCGGTACGGCCGTATCCGCGCGACCTTCCCTACTGGAATGACGGTTGCCAATATCCCCATCGGAGGGCTCACCTTCGAAACGGCTTCCGAGCGCCTCGTGCAGGCCTACATGTCCCCCATCGAACTGCAATACCAGTCCGCCCGTATCCAGGTGCGCCCTGCCACCATCGGTTTTGAGCTGCAGGTCAACAACATGCTTGCCGCCGCTGAAAAGCAGCGAACTGGTGAACCGTTCTGGACCGGTTTCTGGCGATATATCTGGAACCAGCCAATCTCCAGCCTGAACATCCCGCTACAAGCCAAATTTGACGAAGCCCGTATGCGCAACTTTCTCGAGACCGAGATTTCCGTGCGCTACGACCAGCCTTCCACACCACCCATGCCGATCCCCGGCGAAAGCGGTTTCTCCACAGGCCTTGCCGGTACCGAACTGGACTACGAAACCTCCGTCGACCGCATCATCAACGCGCTTTCCTCCAACTCCCGCCGCACTGCCCGGCTCGAGGTGCTGCGGACCAATCCAGCCAAACCCTCCTTCGAGATCCTGCAGTACATGCTGACCGACATCATCGACCAGTCCGCTTTCGACGGCGTGGTGGAGCTCTACTACAAGGACCTGCAAAGCGGCTTCGTGCTGCATTTCGCCCACAGTAACGTCGGCGACACGGACTACCCGCTCAACATCGCTTACTCCGCCTGGAGCACGATCAAGATCCCGACTTTGATCACGCTCTTCAAGAATCTCGAAGCCCCCTACGACCCCCAAATCCTGGCTGAGATTGAGGCGATGGTGGAAATGTCGAGCAACGAATCAACCGACTCGGTCGCGAAGAAGGTCATCGAGCCCAACCTTGCCCCCTTGCGTATCACCGATGATGCCCAAACGCTGGGGCTGGAGAACACTTTCTGGGGCGGATTCTTTGGGCTTGGTTCACCGCTGCTAAAAGAGTTTTCTACTCCCGCCAACCAGCGCACCGATTACAACACCGACCCGGATCGCTATGGGCAAACCACCCCTCTGGACATGGGCTTACTGCTCGAAGATATCTACTACTGCGCCACGGACTATGGCGGTTCGATCCCGGTGGCGTTTGATGGCGCCATCACTCAAGCCGAATGCCAGTTGATGATCACCTACCTCTCACGCAACAAAATTGGCGTGCTGTTTGAAGCCGGCGTACCCGCAGGGACGCAGGTGGCACACAAGCACGGCTGGGCGAATGAAGTGCAGGATGGCTACGTGCACACCATGGCGGACTGCGCCATCATCTACACCCCTGGCGGGAATTACGTGCTCTCGATGTTCATCCACCACCCTGTGCAGGTCATCTTCGACCGGGCAAACCTGCTCTTTGCCAATATATCCGGCGCGTTTTACAACTACTACAATCTGGAATAACTGCCTTCGCGCAAATTCACGCGCATGCGGTATAATGTCCTCGCTCGCCCCCGTAGCTCAATGGATAGAGTACCTGACTTCGAATCAGTCGGTTGCGTGTTCGAATCACGCCGGGGGCATTTTGATTCTCTGATCGTGCCGCCTGTGCCCACCGTGAAACGGAGGTAGTCTCCAGACCGCGCACGGCAGCTGACCGAAGGTCTCCAGTTAAGGAAAAGCAAAGGTAGAGGCGACGCAGTCAAAGCCTCCCCTTGCGGGATGCGTCGCCTCTACGCCTTATTCTCGCACGGTCTCCGGACCGAGCACGGCTCCTGACCGAAGGTCTCCCGAATTATTTTTTCAGATTCCCCGCCGCTGGGACATTGTCAGACGGTTTCGTGTTCGAATCCCCCCAAGGGGGACCTTGTCACACCGGGGGCATTTTTTTTAGTGACATTCAGTATCTAAAAACATCCGCGCCAGCTCAACAATTGCTCTCTATCTGAACACTTCTATTCATCATATAATTATGGGTAGCTTTCGTGTCAAGGCAAGTTAGAAATGTCCTAATCTCAGCAATTTAGAAATGTCCTATTG
>DAOOPV010000024.1:0-30242 GCA_035388405.1 Anaerolineaceae bacterium | reverse complement strand
GGTGACATATTCGCTGGTCACTTATGGGGATGACATATTCGCTGACTAATAACACCCGTAAAAAAATGGCTTGACATTCGCGGGCCAAACCGGTAGAATATTGAGTCTTGAAATCTGGATGGAGTACGGGCCTGTAGCGCAGTTGGGAGCGCGCTTCAATCGCACTGAAGAGGTCGAGGGTTCGAATCCCTCCAGGTCCATTCGAGAAGAGGCGAGTTGCCTCTCGGAAAAAACAAAATAAGGGCCCATAGCGCACGTAGTCCCCTCCACTGGGGAATTGGGAGCGCCATGGGAAACAAAAGAAACTGAGTAAACAAGGGCCCATAGCGCAGTTGGGAGCGCGTCTCAATGGCATTGAGAAGGCCGAGAGTTCGAATCTCTCTGGGTCCACTAAAAACAGCCGTAAGGCTGTTTTTGTTTAACTGACTATTGAGAAGGCCGGCTCTGGCTACCGCCAGAGGGCTGCGCACAGTTCGAATCTCTCTGGGTTTACTAAGAACAGCCGCAAGGCTGTTTTTGTTTTGAGCTGTTTCTCAAACTGTGATGAACTAGTTAAGATAAAATCAGGGTACTTAATGCAGATGGAGTTCTTATGTCAAAAGATAACGCTTTCCAGAAAATGAAAACCGACCTGATCGCCCAAAACGATGTCACCTATGGCAAGGAAGTGCGTGAGCGCTTTGGGGACAAAACCGTGGAAGACTCAAACCGCAAACTGGCTGGCTTGAGTGAAGTGCAATGGCAGCATCAACAGCTGCTGGCGGAGCAAATCCTGGCTGAGCTGAAGACCCTGACCCCTCAAAATGATCCTGCCAGCTCACGCGCGCAGGCGCTTTGCGACCTTCACAAGCAGTGGCTTCAAGTCCTTTGGGTTGATGGCGCTTATTCTCCCAAAGCGCATCTCGCGCTGGCTGAAGGTTACCTCGCTGATCAACGTTTCGCTGCGTATTACGACCAGGCAGCCGAAGGCGCGACCCAATTCCTCAGGGACGCGCTGGTCATTTATTGCGGTTAATTTTTACCAAGATCGGTTGTTTTTAGGTTACTCTGCCGCCGGCAGAGTGTGATTTACGTGTCTCAGCCACCCTCAGGCAGGTTTTCCATCTGAACGAATTCGACATGCTCAGGGATGGCAACCCCAGCAACTTCCAACTTATCCTGCGTTTCTGGAATGTCGTACACATAAACCTGTAAACGCGCAGGTTCCATTTTGATGCCGGTCGTATAAGTGACACCGACTTCATCCAACTCTGCTTTAAAAGCTTCACGCGTTTCTCTCAATGACTGGCGGGAGATGGCTTCGTCCTTGACTTCAATCACCTCGAATAAGGCAGGGTCCTCCACAAAGGGTGCAAGGTCTGATTTACTCGCTCCAGTTAAGTAAACGACTACTTTCAAACTTGGGTAGCTTTCAGTATTGATGCCGACGTAATGATCCGAAAAGTTCTCATCCAATTCCCTTTCCAGTTCAAATGCCTCAATTTGAAGCAGGTTCAATTGTGCTTGTGCGGTAGCAGCGGCAGACCGGGTGGCCTGGCTTACCTCTTCAGCAGGCTGGGTGCTGGATGAAGGCAGACAGCTTGAAAAAGCACCTGCCAGCAAGATCAATACAGCAAGTACCAACAATTGTTTCCTCTTGAGCATATTGCCTCCAACAAAAGTGAACGATACTAACATGAGTAAGCATATCAATAATTGCTCCTTACTTCCAAGCCTGGATCGAAAGAAGGTTACACATCTTACTTCAATACCCGCCGGATCAGACCAAGCTTTCTCTCGTTGTATGGAAAATATCGGAATGGTAGGTCCAGCCAGGTGGATTTGCGTACAATGCTGCGGTAGTGAGTGAAGGTGTCGAAACTCCTCTTGCCATGATAACTGCCCATACCAGAGGGCCCCACGCCGCCAAAGCCCATGTGTGAAGTGGCAAGGTGAATGACAGTATCGTTGATGCATCCCCCTCCAAAAGAGCAGTTATCCAAAACTCTTTTCTCGACATCCCGTTTTCCGGTAAAGAGGTATAACGCCAGGGGTTTGGGTCGGCTGCGCACGAAATCGATCGCTTCCTCAATCCTGGTAAAGGTGAGCACCGGTAAAATTGGACCAAAGATCTCTTCCTGCATCACGGCTGATTCCGGATCGACATCAATCAGCGCGGTTGGTTCGAGTGTGTGGCGCTCATCGTCAAAAACACCGCCAAACGCGATGGTTTGGCCTTCCAACAGCGCCTTTTTCTCCTGGTAGTGCCGGTCGTTGACGATTTTTACATGATCAGAATAGTCCCCATCCGGAAATTTTTCCGCAAGAACTTCGCGGAAATTGTGGATGAGGTCATCACGGACACTATCCTCAACCAAAACGTAATCGGGCGCGACACAAGTCTGCCCGCCATTGAGCAGCTTCCCAAACGCAATGCGCTTTGCCGCAAGCTTTAGATCCGCGCTGGCATCCACGATGGCTGGGCTCTTGCCGCCCAACTCAAGCGTGACCGGGGTCAGGTGTTGTGCCGCGGCTTTCATGACCGCTTTGCCAACGGAAATTGAACCAGTGAAAAAGATGTAATCAAAATGCTGCTCGAGCAGGGCTGTGTTTTCCTGCCTGCCTCCCTGCACCACCGTGATGTATTCCGGGGGATAAATGGACTTCATGATATCCGCGATCACCTGGGATGTTGCCGGTGTGTAGGCGCTGGGCTTGATCACCGCGCAATTGCCGGCTGAGATCGCCCCGATCAACGGGTCGAGGCAGAGTAAAACAGGGTAATTCCAAGGGGACATGATCAAAGCCACGCCGTAAGGCTCAGGTGAGGTGAAACTGACGGCGGGGAAATGTACCAGGGGAGTAGGAACAAGCTTGTCCTTGATCCAGCGCCGCAAATGGCGAATGTGGAAACGAACTTCATCCAGCACCATGCCGACTTCCGCCATGTAGGACTCGAAGGGATGCTTATTGAGATCTTTCAGCAGCGCGTCGCAAATCTGCTTCTCATTATCGCGGACAGCTTGCTGCAGTTTACGCAAGGATTGCAGGCGAAATTCCAGCGGTCTGGTTGCGCCAGTCATGTAGTAATTGCGCTGATTCTTGACAATTTCTTCTATGCTCATCTTCCCTCTTGCTTTTTGTGGACTATGCCTTTTGTTATTAGAATAATGAGGTATTATACAAGCGCGCGCCGTCTGGCGCGCGCTTTGCTTTATTCGAAATCACGGCGCTAAGCCGCAACGATCAGCTCCACCAGGGCGTCGAGGGCTTCGGCGTCAGCCTCGGTCATGGCGGACCGGATGGAGATCTCGCTCTCCAGTACGCGCATGTCCTTCATTTCCGCCAGGAGTTCGCGCATTTTCTTGCCGCTTTGGGGTGCCCAGGAACCGTTTTCGATCACCGCCACTGCCCGGTTTTGCATGTTATGCCCCTTCAGTTCCAGCAGGAGCGTCTCCATCGGGGGGTAAATCTCCATGTTGTAAGTCGAGGAGGCAAACACGAACCGGTCAAACCTGAAGCACTCGCTCAGGATGTACGAAGGATGCCAGGCGGAGACGTCGAAGACCACGATGTTCTTTTCACCCCGGTCGGCCAGCTTGGCTGCTAGCAATTCAGCGGCTTTTTCGGTGTTGCCGTAGATCGAGCCGTAAGCGATCACAATGCCCTTTTCTTCCGGGGTATAAGACGCCCATTTGCTGTATTTTTCGATGTAATAATGCAGGTCTTGCCGCAGGATGGGACCATGCAGCGGCAGGATCATCTCGATTTCAAGTTTTGCGATTTTCTCCAGCAGGGCGAGCACCTGGCGCCCGTACTTGCCGACGATGTTAGTGTAATAGCGCCTTGCCTCAGGCAGCAGGTCGAAATCCACGTTGTATTCATCGGCGTAAAGGTTGCCGTTGACCGCGCCAAATGCGCCAAATGCGTCCGCCGAGAAGAGCCGTTTGCTGGTTTCGTCGTAGGTAACCATCACTTCTGGCCAATGCACCATCGGCGCCATCAGGAAACGCAGCGTGTGCGCGCCTGTGGCAAGCGTGTCGCCTTCTTTCATGACCATCGCGCGCTCTGCCAGGTCCAGCCCGAAGAATTGCTGGATCATGCCGAAAGTTTTCTGGCTGCCCGCCACTTTTACCTGTGGATAAAGTTCGAGGATGCGCGGGATCAGGGCGCAGTGATCCGGCTCCATGTGCTGGATGACCATGTAATCCAATTCGCGACCGTTCAGCGCGACATGGAGGTTCTCCAAAAAGAGTTCCCCAACAGCCTTATCGACGGTGTCGAGCAGGACTGTCTTCTCGTCTAGCAGCAAGTATGAGTTGTAGGACATGCCGTTGGGAACAGGATGCTGGTTTTCAAATCGCGAAATGCGGCGGTCATTCGCGCCGATGTAGATCAGGTCGTCAGTAATTTTTCGGATGTTGTGCATATTTACCTTCTTTTTTCTCGTCCGTTTAGGCACCGTTTCAGGCTGAAATGAGCGTTATTTCCCGCTCAATCGGCGGTACCATGCCTGATGTTAGTATACTTCAGAAGCACCAGCGAATTCAAAGAACGGGACGTCAATCCTTGTATATTTTCCTCGTCAGAGCATAGGTCGGTGATGATAAAATTTGATTATCCTCTATCGGTGAGGTTCCTGTGAGGTGTAGATTCATAAAAGTTGCCTGCCTAAGCCTGGCGTTCATTCTCTTTGCATGTCAGCCAGCCTTGGTCTCCGAGCAGAATGCGGTGACTTCATTATTTGTTGCAACCCCAACAGACCTCCCAGCCCAAACGTCTCTACCAGCCCCGACTCAGACTCCTCTACCCTCTTCGACCCCGACACCAATGCCAATCACTTTGGATGCAATCGTCTGGGTGTCAGACCCTGTCATTCCCATCTTGAATTATCACCGCTTCACTCCAAACGTACGGGATACAACTTCGGGCATGGTATGCTACCTCGGAGACCTCAAAGCCGATCTGCAGACGTTTTACGACTCCGGCTACTCCCTGATATCCCTGGACGATTTGCTCGATGGCAACATCCGCGTTCCTGCAGGACGCCGCCCCTTGATCCTGACCATCGACGATGCCTATTTTGCTAACCAGTTCTCCCTGAACGACCAGGGAGAGGTGTCCGATTTTTCCGCGGTCGGGACGATCTACGAGTTTTCCCAGGAGCACCCCGACTTCAGTTTTGAAATTGCCATGTTTGGGAATTTTGGTGATAAGCACTACGGCAATCTGTTCACGGGGACCTGGTGGTACGAAGCCAAAGGCTGGCAGCAAGCCCTTACCCAAACGATCATTTGGGGAATTGAGCATCATGTTTACCCCTACAACCACACCTTCCACCACCCACACCTCGATCAGGTTGCGGCTGAGTTCATCCACCCTCAACTGGCAATGAACGATGAGAAGGTGCGCGCATATCTCGCGATTGCAGGGCATCCGGAATATGCGACTCTGCTCTCGAATTACATCGCTCTGCCGTTTGGAAGCTGGCCTGTCTCGGACGAAGGTATCGAACAATTAACCTCTTACCTGGACCCGGAAGGTCGCGCGGTCCGGGCGATTTTTGAGGCGGGGTATGAATACGCGCCAGCGTTTGCTGCAGCCCCATTCTCCGATGCGTTTGATCCAATGCACCTCCCCCGCATGGCTGCCATTCCATCGGTGATCAAGCTCGTCACCAAAAATTCCTCCACTTACCCTTCCGCGGAGAGCTGTCAATTGATCTTGAGGTCAGGCGTGGCAAATAATGATTCGATTTTGGCAGCGATCCAGGAGAGTATCTCCTGCGGAGAATGCCCTGTAGGGGTTTACATTTTGGAAGAAGGAATTTTTATTGCCCGCGACGGTAAAGTGTTGCCTTTTGATCCAGACAGCTAACACGATTGTAGAACGGGTTGAGATATTGATGTAGGCCGGATTGTTCTTTCAATCCGGCTCTTTTTCACACCTTGTTCTCGCCGGTCACCAGACCGAGCGAGGTTCTTGACCGTCAGGTCTCATCAGGCAATCCCGTAGAGGCGACACATGCTTCGCCTCTCCCACCGTTCTCGCTGGTCTCCTGTGGTTACCCGGGCAGACACGGGGGCCTGCCACTACCAAATACACACATCCTTTACATCCCCCATGATCAATCCGGGCACAGCGTGCCGTGCCCCTACCCAAAAACAGTTGTTCTCGCCGGTGTCCTCACCGCGCGAGGTGGTTGACCGCAAATTCTCACCAGGCAACCCCGTTGTGGCGATGCATCCCGCAAGGGGAGGCTTCGCACTGCCGTGCCACTACGAAAAAAACATGACTTCTGGACACCCAAATTGTGATATACTCCCATCACAAACACGATGGCAGAGCATCGGTCATCCGCCAGAGAGCAGCCGCCTGGCTGAAAGGCTGCAAGCGCCCGCGGAGCGCCTCAGACCCCACTCACCTGCCCCTCCTCCCGGAGCGTGGCTGCGGTGATTTCCTTTAGCCGCAGACGGTCAGACTCGTTATCGCCTCCATGAGCTGCCCATCCTCGCGATGGGAAGCAGGGTGGTACCGCGAAAGCAATTTCGTCCCTGCACGCAGGGATTTTTTATTTAACAGGAGCAAAACATGATGGACCCAACCGCAATACCGACTTATCGACCCGAAGAAATCGAGCCAAAGTGGCAGGCACGCTGGGAGGCAGACAAACTCTACCAACCCGAGCGCAACCCGCAGAAAACAAAGCACTATGCTCTCACGATGCTGCCCTACCCTTCCGGCGACCTTCATATCGGCCACTGGTATGCCATGACGCCTCCTGACGCCCGCGCCCGCTTCAAGCGCATGCAGGGTTACAACGTCTTCTTCCCGATGGGTTTTGACGCCTTCGGTCTGCCGGCAGAAAACGCGGCCATCAAGCACAACATCCACCCAAAAACGTGGACTTATGCCAACATCGAACACATGCGCGGACAGCTGCGCTCCATGGGCAATTCCTTCGACTGGCGCTCTGAGATCATATCATCTGATCCCAAGTATTACCGCTGGACGCAGTGGTTCTTCGAGCAGTTCTACAAGAATGGGCTGGCTTACCAGAAGATGTCTCCCGTGGATTTCTGCCCCAATTGCAACACGACCCTGGCCCGCGAGCAGGTGCATGGCGACGACCGCCACTGCGAACGCTGCGGCACGCCCGTGATCCGCAAAGACCTGAAACAGTGGTTTTTCAAGACCTCCGCGTACGCCGAGGAACTGCTGAACTACGAAGGGCTCGACTGGCCGGAATTTATCAAGACCCTGCAGCAAAAGTGGATCGGGAAGTCGCAAGGCGCTTCCATTACCTTCAAAACTGAGGCTGGAGACCCGATCGAGGTCTTCACCACCCGCCCCGACACGCTCTGGGGTGTGACCTTTATGGTGCTGTCTCCCGAGCACCCACTGGTGGAAAAAGTCACCACCGCCGCCCAGCTGGACGAGGTCCGTGCCTACCAGGAGCAAGCCAAGCGCCAGTCCGACATTCAGCGCGAATCTGTCACGCGTGAGAAAACCGGCGTCTTTACGGGCGGCTATGCCATCAATCCCGCTTCGGATCAGCACATCCCGATTTGGATCGCGGATTACGTGCTGATGGGCTACGGCACCGGCGCCGTAATGGCTGTGCCTGCCCATGACCAGCGCGATTTTGAGTTCGCCCGTCAGTTCAACCTGCCCATTAAAGTTGTGATCCATCCCAATGGAGACAACCTGATCGACCCGGATGAGATGACCGCGGCTGTTGAAGCCCACGGTTCGATGGTCAATTCCGGCCCGCTTACCGGCACCCCTGAGTCAGAGTCCATGGCTGCGGCAATTCGCTTTGCCGAGGAGAATAATTTTGGTCACGGCACCACCAGCTACCGCCTGCACGACTGGCTGATCAGCCGCCAGCGATACTGGGGCGCGCCTATTCCCATGATCTACTGCCCCACTTGCGGCACCGTGCCTGTGCCTGAAGATCAGCTGCCTGTGCTACTGCCGGATGACGTGGAGTGGCTGCCCACAGGCGAAAGCCCGCTGAAGCTGCACCCCACCTGGCGTTTCACCACCTGCCCGGTCTGCGGCGGCGCCGCCGAGCGCGAAACCGACACCATGGACACTTTCATGTGCTCCAGCTGGTATCACCTGCGCTACCTCAGCCCGGACTTCGCCGAAGGTCCCTTCGACCCTGCCCAGTATAACTATTGGATGCCAGTGGACACCTACACCGGTGGCTCCGAACACGCCACCATGCACCTGATCTACACCCGCTTCTTCCACAAAGCCGCCCGCGATTGCGGCATTACCACCGGGAAGGAGCCCATGCTGCAACTGCGCAACCAGGGGATGGTGTTGGGCGAAGATGGCGAAAAGATGAGCAAGAGCCGCGGGAATGTGATTAATCCGGATGACCTGGTCGCGCGATACGGCGCGGACACGGTTCGGGCGTACATTATCTTCTTCTGCCGCTGGGAATTGGGCGGACCATGGTCCAGCAGCGGCATTGAGGGCAACAGCCGCTGGCTGCGGCGGGTCTGGTACATGCTGCTCGAACCCACCGAAGGGACTGCTGACCCCGGAGTTCTGCGCGCGCTGCGCCGCAAGACCCACCAGACGCTCAAGCGGGTGACCTATGATTTCGAGAATTTCGAGTTCAACACCATCGTCTCCAGCCTGATGGAATTGCTCAACGAAATGGGTCGCGCCAAGAACGCCGGCGCGTTTGGCACGGAAGAATGGAACGAATCCGCGGATATTTACCTGCGCATGCTGGCGCCGGTCTGCCCGCACATCGCCGAAGAACTTTGGGAACGCCTGGGCAAGCCCTATTCGGTCCATACCCAAGCCTGGCCGCAGGTGGACGAGGAAGCCGCCAAAGACGAGATGATCACCCTGATCGTCCAGGTCAATGGCAAACTGCGCGACCGCATCCTGGTGGAACCGGGTATCAGCGATGACGACGCTAAGCAACTCGCGCTGGCAAGCGACGGCGTCCAGCAATCCCTGGAAGGCCGCCCCATTCGCAAGGTGATTGTGGTGCCGGGTCGGTTGGTCAACATCGTAGGGTAACCACAAAATCCAAGCCGGGTGCAAAAGACCACCCGGCTTTTTATTTCATTGGGTCAGCTGGAATAACTGCAAAATTCCCATAGTGATACAAAACCAGCGCAAAAAAGTGAGGGGGGAAATTTTCAGGTAAACTTAATAAGAAATCGATCTGCCTGCCAGTTTGGCAGATTACCCATGGAACTCGGGTCTCTACCCATCCGGTCAGACAACTAACAGGAGTGAGTATGAAAACCATTGTAGCTGGTGCCTTGGGGGAATGTGTTCACGTCGCAGGGGTAACAAATTTTCTTCGATTAGCGGAATTAGCTGGCTGGAGGACTGTTTTTCTTGGTCCAGCTGTGCCCATCGAAACTTTGATTGAGGCTGCCATCCGAGAAAACGCGGACCTGGTCGGCGTCTCTTATCGCCTCACGCCCGAAACCGGCGAACTCCTTCTGGCTGAGTTTGCTGAAGCCGCTGCTGATTTGCATGAGCAGGGCGTGCGCTTTGCTGTTGGCGGCACACCACCCGTTTCCCGCAAGGCTGAAGCCCTGAAAGGCTTTTTTGAACAGATCTTTGATGGCAGTCAAAGCCGCGAAGAAATCCTTGCCTGGTTGCGCGGAGAAGATCTCCAGTCGCCTGGAGAGTCAAGTTATCCGCAAAACACGATCGAGCGCATTCGCTGGAAGCAGCCCTTCCCGCTGCTGCGCCACCATTTCGGCTTGCCGACCATGCAAGCCAGCGTTGAAGGCATCCGAGCAATCGCTGAAGCTAAAGCGCTGGATGTGATCTCGCTCGGCATCGACCAGGACGCCCAGGCAAACTTCTTCCACCCCGAAAGGCAAAACCCGCGCACCACAGGCGCTGGCGGAGTGCCAGTGCGCAGCGCTGAGGATTACCGCCAACTCTACCAAGCTTCGCGCGCTGGCAACTACCCCCTCATGCGCACGTATTCCGGCACTGACGACTTTATCCGCCTGGCGGAGATGTACGTTGAGACCATCAACATCGCCTGGTGCGCCATCCCCCTCTTCTGGTTCAACCTGATGGATGGACGCGGACCCCTCACGCTGGAAGAATCGATTCGCGACCATCAGCAGGTGATGGCATGGTATGGGCAGCGCGGCATCCCGGTGGAACTGAACGAACCCCACCATTGGGGCATGCGCGACGCTTCGGATGTGGTCTTCGTGACTTCCGCCTACCTCTCGGCGTATAACGCTAAAGCCTTTGGCGTCCGGGACTACATCGCCCAGATGATGTTCAACAGTCCGCCCAACCTTTCGGACGCCATGGACCTGGCGAAGATGCTCGCGATCCTGGAAATGGTCGCCCCCCTGGAAAATGATAACTTCCACGTCTGGCGGCAGACGCGTACGGGTCTGCTCAGCTATCCCCTGGAAGATAACGCCGCGCGCGCCCACCTGGCAACCAGCATCTACCTACAGATGGCATTACGACCGCATATCATTCACATCGTCGGTCACACCGAAGCCGACCATGCCGCGACTGCCTCTGACGTCATTGCTGCCAGCCTGGCTGCCCGGCGCAGCATCGAAAATGCCCTGGCAGGTCAGCCGGATATGACCGTGGACCCGAACATCCAGGTGCGCAAGCAGCACCTGACCGAACAAACCGAGATTACTTTGCAGGCAATCAGGAATCTCGCTGGCAAGAGCGTGAGAGATCCGCTCACAGACCCGGCTACCCTAACAAAAGCTGTCAACCTGGGCATCCTGGACGCACCTCAACTCAAGAACAACCCCTTCGCCCCTGGCGCTGTCCGCACGCGCGTGTTGGACGGAGCCTGTGAGACTGTGGACGAAAACGGAAAAATTATCGACGAACAGACACGACTACACAACTATCTTTAAGGAGTATCAATGAAAAAAGAATATGTATTTGGGGTTATTGGGGCTGGTAACGGCGGAAAAGCCATGGCAGCTTACCTGGCATTATTGGGGAAAAGAGTGTTGCTTTATAACCGCACCTTTTCGCACGTAGAAGTCATTGCGGAACGCCAGGGCATTGACCTGATCAATCCGGGCGGTTTGGAGGGGTATGGAAAACTGGAAATGGTGACAGACCATATTGGCGATTTGTTGGCTGAGGCTCAGGTCATCATGGTGGTGACGCCTTCCACGGCGCACAGGGATATCGCCACAGCTGCCACGCCGTACCTGCGCGATGACCACATCGTCATCCTGCATCCCGGCCGAACAGGTGGCGCTTTGGAATTTGCTGAGACACTTCGGCAAAACGGCTGCGCAACTACCCCCATCATCTCAGAAGCAGAGACTTTCATCTTTGCCAGCAGGTCCGAAGGACCCAGCCTCGCGCGGATTTTCCGCATCAAGGAATCCGTTCCCCTGGCTGCGCTGCCTGCGTACCGCACAAAAGAAGTTCTTGAAGCCATCCATACAGCTTTCCCCCAGTATATTAACGGCGGAAACGTCCTGATGACCGGACTGAACAATATGGGGGCGGTTTTCCACCCTGCGCTTGCCATGCTGAACGCGGGTTGGATCGAAGCCACCCATGGCAATTTTGAGTTCTACGTGGACGGTGTTACCCCCTCGGTGGCCAAGGTTTTGGAGGTGATTGATCGGGAAAGAGTTACTGTTGCGTCGGCAATTGGATTGCGGGCGCGCACAGGGATGGAATGGCTCGAGCTGGCATATGATGCCCGGGGTGAAAACCTGTATGAAGCCATGCACAACCAGACTGGATACTACGGCATCAAGGCACCCCCAACTCTTAATCACCGCTATATCTTTGAAGAACTGCCCATGAGCCTGGTGCCAATCGCTTCGATTGGTGAACGCTACGGCGTCTCGGTCAATTGCATCCGCAGCATCATCAGCCTTGGCTGTGTTCTTCATAACACGGATTATTGGCGCAAGGGTAGAACCATAGAAAAACTTGGGATCAAAGAGCTGAGCGTCGGCGAGCTGACCCATTACGTGGAGACTGGTGAACGGGATTAGTTCGCGGGCTTTCACACTCTGCCTCTTGAGGAAGTTGTAAAATAACGCTTATGCAAAGCGCGTTGGATTTGTTGAACCAAGACACTTATCTCAATTACCCGCTCATCTATGCCCTCAAGCATGGGGCGGAATTGATTGCGGCAAACGAGCACGGCGTGGCAATTTATAGGTATCGCCCTGACTTCATGCTGCTGGCGGGACCAAACCCGCTCGAATTGGTGATGGACCTTCCCAAACCCGATCTGATTGAGCTCATCGGCAGCCATTGTGCCAGGGCAGTTGCCGAACATTTCGACCTCGCGGAAAACTTCGAATGCTATCAGTATTATTACCCGCACCAAACCATTGAATCTGACCTGCAACTCGAACCCATCACACAGGCTGACCGTGGATTTGTGCTGGAACACTATCACCGTTTGGAGCCTGAGGAAATCGAGCAAGCTATACAGGAGGAACGCATCTTTGGGTTGCGCGACAACGGCAAGCTTTTTGCGTTTATTGGTTTACACGAAGATCACTCGATGGGCATGCTGCACATCCTGCCAGAGTATCGCCGGCAGGGCTGGGCAGAACGTCTCGAACGCGCTTTGATCGCCAAAGTCCTCTCCATGGGAGAATTGCCTTACGGACATGTATTTACAGGCAATGATATTTCCATACGCTTGCAGGAGAAGCTTGGCTTTGTGCGGTGCAGTGATAAGGTTTACTGGATGTGGCGCGGCGAATAAAAAAGTAACCGTCATTGTCTTGAGCCATAATTGGGGTTCCGAACTTGATTGCACTTTTTCCGGAGAATTTAGAGGCTGCTGGATGCCAGCAGCCTCTCATTTTGGTTAACTTTCTCTTATTTCTATTATGTTATGGGACTACAGGCTTGGGAGCCAGAGCAAAAGCCTTCGGCACAGCCCAGGCATTTAGCCAGTAAGCTTGAGTGTAGCCGTTATAGGCTGTTGAGTAAACTCCCAGGGTCGCCGCAAACGCGGCTTGCGGACAGGTGGAACCATTGGCGTTCAACAGGTCCGTGACCTTGATATCCTTGCTGAAGTGGCTATCCGTAGAACGGCTGAATCCGTTGACGGGGTAAGCTCCGGGGGTCAGGTCGTGAACCGGCAAGCTGGCATGGGAGGAAGTAGCAAAGTTCCACCCCAGGGTTGCATCCGGAACGTAGCCGGAACTACCTTTTACCACCCAGAAAGTGAACACGGCATTGTCAAACGCTTGCCGCGCAAGGAAGCGCAGGCGAGTCTTTGAGGTTACTGTTGAATTGAAGAACAGGAATCCACATGGACCCGACAAAACAGTGGGATTCTCGAGCACATAAGGATCATCGATCGCCGCTTCGCAGGGGGTGTTATCCACGAACAGGGTCATGATGTACCCAACGGTGTTCGCGGACAAATCCTTGATCAGATTGGCCGCAGGAGCAGGGGTTTCGGTCATACCAACCGGTGGCTCAAAGGGCGCGGCATTGTCGGTGATAAACGCCTCAATGTTCTGTCCGGTTCCTGCCGGGTTGTTCCAATTCACCAGATTGCCGCTGCTGTCAAACAGCTCCAGCTTGATGTCATATTGACCAACCGCGGGGGTTACGCCATCGGTTTCGTTCAGGTTGGCGGTATCAAAGTACGCCCAGGCAAGGTCCACATGTTCATTCATGACCGAGTCATACCAGGTGCCGGTTGTCGGGGTATTGGGTTGGATCTTAAACAAATTCTCCGCGCCGAAGGGTCCCATTTTCTCATACTTGTATTGCGTCACGAAGTAACCCAACGGAGGCGGGAGGTAGATTTGCACCGCGTAAGGGCGATAGACTTCACGCAACATGGTGTGCCATGCGTCCGTAACAGAGGTTAGGCCATCGCCCTCGGTCTTCCTGCGGTAGGACCAACGATATTGGGTCACGCCCAGGCTGATCAGGTTGCTCCGGCTCATATCCAGGCGGAGCTCCAGTGAACCTGCCAGCGGTTCGCCAGCAGTTGTTTTGCCCTTGCTCGCGCCGGTTGCCTTCTGGATCTCGCTCATGCTCAGACCATTGCCGATGGTCTTAATGAGCACTTTCAGATCGGGTAGATCAGGATTCGGCAAGCACCATGGAACCCTGGTGTCGGTGACGGGAAGTATCACTTCCGTGCCGCACTCGTAATTCCAATGCACGTGGCAGCAGATAGGCTTTGGTTCGTAGACCGCGGTCCAGGTGCCGCCAATAGGATATTCCACCCAGAAATATAAATCGGGTTTGTCTCCAGCGCAGCGGTACCAGATGGTGGTCTCAAAACCATCGCAATCTGTCATCACCGTGGTGATCTCATCCCAAAGGCAAACATAGGGATGCAGCCACGGCCACAGGCAGATATACGGCAGGATCATTGGGCGTAGTTTCAGCAACGCTGAACTAATCTCATCTGCCGAGTCGGATTTGAGTTGCTTCAAAGTGTCAGCCGGTATGGTATCTATCAACAGGGGTAGATCCTTCCCTTTTGAGGTCTTCATTGATTTTCGGACAGATTTGGCTTGCTCCATCTGTACGAGCACCCTTGGAGTGATGAATTCAGGGAGTGGGGGTTCAGGTTGGGGATTCAGCCAGTTGAGGTGGTAGTATGTAAGTGCAGGTGTGGGATTCAGGCGGTACGCGCTTTCCTGGACTTGCGGGAGATTGATTGGGGTTACTCGTTCACCCAACAGCTCTTTTTCCGGGTATTCCACCGGGAACAACCGATACGGATCCGGAGGTGGGGGTGGCCAGGGGAATTTGACCTTAGGGAAGTCTGGGAGAGTTCTGTACCTGTCCCAATCCTTGATCAGCTCGTCCCGGAAGCGGATCAGCACATCCCTGGGAAAATACGGGATGAGCAGGTAGAGCTTGTCAACTTCGCAAATATGAACTTTTGCCCCACAAACGGACTTGTTGACAATTTTGCCGTTGACAATAATTGGGCGCACCACCTTACCCTTGACCGTACAAGGGCAAAACAGCCACAGCTTAATCTTTTCAAATGGGATGGGATACAGTTTTAGTTTGCTCTTAGCAGGATCTACTTCGAAGTGTGGCTCAAAAGCCCCACCCGCCTTCAGACCCTCAATTGTTGGCTTTCTTTTCGATGGAAGAACTGGAGAAATCAGGATTTTAAGATCCTTCTCCTGCAGGATCTCAAGAGGGAGGCTGGCTTTTCCGTTCTTAACTTTTGTAGACTTTAATGGTTTACCGGCAGAGTCAAAGACGTGGACCACCAGGTCCAGCTCCTGCTCCGGCTTGCTCTCAAATTCGACAGGAAATTCCACTGTGGACATATTCACATTCCTTTCTGTTGTGTGTGAGGTTCCAAGATAACGCCAGGACCAGCGCCTTTTGAGGCTGGTCTTTCCTGGGAAGAGATCGATTTAATTGGACTTGGGTGTCACGGACACGAGGGGACAGATTGAAGTTTCTATTAACAGTATAGAGAGTTTAATACTCAATAGCAAGCGAAATACCATCTTGTCGTGAAACCTGCAGTATAACGAAGGGGTAATGGTGGCAATCGCCAATTAAAGCAAAAACGCGGCATTAATCCGCGTTTTTCTCTTGAGAGTAAATAGATTAATTTTCCAGAACGTACATGGCCACTTCGTTGGTCTCGCGGTTGGTGGCTACGATCAGACGCTTGCCATCCTGCTCAAAATAGGTTACATTCGCCGGACCCCGGTCGCTATCCAATAGTTGGAAATGATAGTCTCTGACTTCGTGATCCCAGGTGAGGGCGTGCAATTCCCTTTTGCCCTTCCGATTGCCCAAGAGGATGGTCGGCTTACCGTTGATCTGCCCTGACCAAATCGCGTGCAGAAATTCCACAGGCTCCGGATGAGCGTAGTCCAACGCGTATTTGCCATCCACCATGCGCCAGATACACAGGATGTCGCCGTGGAAAGGCGCAAAGGTCAATAGCTCAGGCAGACCATCGCCATCCAGATCAATCAAGGTACCATCACTGCAAGCTTCATCAAGCAATTTCTCAAACTTCCAGGCTGGCTGCTCAGGGCTTGGAGGGGTGACTTTGAACACGCCGTTCTCTGCGCTGATCAGCGAAAAAGGTCTGCCATTTTCATAGCAGCGGTAGTAGCCATGGTTTCGGGTGAGCCCCTCTGCCAACACAGCCAATTCTAGCCTGGCGTCCTCAGCCAGCAGATCCTCAGGCAGTTCAGCAATAAAAATCTTGCCTGGATGGGTCCAGTCTTCTTTGTACTCATGCCCGGATTTCAGTGTGCAGGCGATCAGGTAGTTCTTTTCTGGAGTTACCAGCACGTCAAAGCGGTGCACAAAAGGCAGCTCCGCCACGGTCTTCACCTGCCATTTTCCATCCGCGAGGTAAGCCAGCACAATGCGGGCGTTGAGCGAGTCATTTGGTCCGTAGAACTCCTGGGTGGATAGGAATTGGTCCTGCCTCCCGGGGACAGGAACGAGTGACATCACGCCGCCCGGGTCCTGCCAGATCTGCTCCACCAACCTGCCTTCCAGGTCAAAGAAGAAGCATCCGCCGGACTTCTCAGTCGCGATCAGGAAACCTTTGGTGCCCCGCAGTGTGGTCGGGCAAACCGAATAACACTTTTCCAACTCAGCAATTGCCTTTTTCGTAAACTTGATCTCATTCATCTCAGTCTCTCTTAATGAAACGCGCCTGCCCGGATTCGGGCAGGCGCTGGCATATTACTTTTTCGCAGCCATCGCTTGCTTTTGTTCGCGTTTCGCGACTTCGGCTTTGAGGAAGGCTTCAACATCCGCCTGGGTGTCCATGTTCATCACTTTTTCCGCGATCTCCTCAGTCTCAGCAAGTGTAAAGAGTGAGAGCGTGCGTTTGACATGCGCGACATTGGATGCGTTCATGCTGAACTTGCGCAGACCAAGCCCAAATAGAACAATCGCTGCCAGCGGTTCGCCCGCCAGTTCACCACAAACAGAGACCGGCTTGCCGGCTTCGTTGTATTCCTTGAAGATCTTACCAAGGATGCGGAACATGGCTGGGGATGAACTCTGGTAGTAATTGGTGAGCTTGGGGTTCATGCGGTCGACAGCATGCAAGTATTGGGTCAGGTCATTTGTACCCACACTGGCAAAGTCAGTCTCCTTTGCAGCCAGATCAGCAATCATGGCTATCGATGGGATCTCGATCATAATGCCGATGTTGATTTTCTCGTCAAAGGGAATTCCTTCAGCCAGCAACTCTGCTTTTACTTCGTCAACCACCGCGTTGCCCGCCCGGATGTCATCGATCGTGCCCACCATTGGGAACATGATTTGCATGGGGCCAAATACAGAGGCGCGCAAGGCTGCCCGGAGCTGAGTTCTGAACATATCCGGCATGTCCAGGCATAGTCGCAGCGCCCGGTTGCCGAGGAAAGGATTGTCTTCTTTGGGGAGCACAAGGTAACGCAGAGACTTGTCTCCTCCGATGTCGAGGGTTCTCAGCGTCACAGGGTTGCCCATCGCGTTGGCGAGCACTTTCTTGTATGCCGCGAACTGTTCATCTTCGGTGGGCATATGCTCGCTTTCCATGTAAAGAAATTCCGTGCGGAAGAGACCGATGAAGTCGACGTACCTAAAGCCGTCATCCGGCTCGGTCGAACCAATGTTCAGACCTACGCTAAAGCGTTCGCCGCTGGCAACCAAAGGGATCCGATCGAGGTATTCAGCTGTTTGCTTCTCGCTCTTGAGGAATTCTTCCAGCTTGATTTCGAACTCGCTGATGGTCGCTCGCTCGGGTTCCAACAAGACCTGCCCTTTGATCGCGTCCAAAACGACCATGTCGCCATTTTGCATGATTTCCGTCGCATCCGGAACTCCAAGTATCGCCGGGATCTTGTAGCTTCGGGCGATGATCGCTGTGTGCGAGGTGGCTCCGCCGACTTCCGTCACAATGCCCATCACGTGCGAACGGTCAAGTGTGGCTGTATCACTTGGAAGCAAGTCGTGCGCCACGACCACCACTTTTTCGCGCAAATTGGCCAGGTTTTGCTCCTTTTCTCCCTTCAGGATGCGCAAAACACGGTTGCGAACGTCGCGCAAGTCAGCGGCGCGGGCAGCAATCAGCTGATCCTTTGCTTTTTCGAGCAGAATGGCAAACTCGGTGAAGACCATGTCTACAGCGTAGTCTGGCATTGCCCGGCTGGACATGATCATATCCTTTACTTCTTCAGCCACTTCTTCATCGTTCAGAATTTCAATATGAGCTGTAAAAATCTTGGCCTTTTCGGGAGATTCCACAGATAAGGATGCTACGATCGTATCGAGCTCAGCCTCTGCCGCAGCAAGCGCGTCAGTAAATTGCTTGAACTTCGCGGCTTCTTGCCCAGCCTCAAAATAAGACTCGTGGACATCGGCTTTAAACGCCTTATAAACATAAACTTTAGCCAGGGCAATACCCCTGGAAACTGGATTACCCTTTAGAATCCTCATCTGTACTCCTTTCAGGTGACTGCTTTGTTGCTTTTAGTCTTCGCCGAACTTTGAGTCGACCAACTCTACCAACTTTTCAACCGCGGCTTGCTCGTCTGGTCCATCGGCACTGATCTCGATAGGCGTATTCACCGAAAGCCCTTGCGCAAGGATCTTGATGATGGATTTGGCGTTGGCTTCGGGGGCATCGTCAACGTCGAGCCTTCGCACAGTCACCTTCGACTCAAAAGATTTTGCGCAGGCGACGAATTCCGAAGCTGGGCGGGCATGCAGACCTGTCAGGTTTTTTAATACGGTTTGTTTGCAATACATTGTTGATCTCCTTTTTATGATTAAGAACTGGCTATTGCCGTTTCAATTTGATTTCGTAAAAATTTCGAGGAAGTAACCAGACTGGATTCGATCTCACTCTTTCCATCATACCAGAACTCACCGGTGAACATCCGCACACCCATCCCCCAAAGCACCTGGATACACTCCAGATACTGGGTATGGCCAGTGCCAAAGGCCATGTTTCGGTAGACTCCTGGAACCGTTTCTTTCAGGTGGGCGGCATAGGTGTGACCCCGACCGAGTTCAAGGTCAGCCAGGAGGTCCGAGCCATACAGCACGGCAGCATTCTTCAGGTTGCCGATGTCCGGATAGACCCCAAGATAAGGCGAATTGACCAGCTGTACATACGCCATTGCCTTGCCGACTGTATCCATGAAAGGTGTTTCCATGGTCTCAAAGCCGAGCAATACACCAGCCTTGGCAGCCATCCCGGTAGAAATGGCAAGATTCTCCGCAAACCAGGCACGGGTATCGGCGTCGCCAGTCTCATAGTAAACGTCATAGCCTGCCAGCTGGATGATCGCGATGCCAAGTTCCGCCGCAAGACTGACGGCCTTGCGCATGATCTCGAGCGACCTCTCACGGATAGTCGGGTCGTGAGAACCCAATGGGTACTTGCGATGCCCACTTAAACACATGGTCCGGATCAAAACGCCGCTGTCATCCATCATGCGTTTCAGATTGTGAACCTGTGAGGACTGCCAGTCGAGCCGTTCCAGGCGCATATCGCTTTCATCCACGCTCAACTCAAGCCGGTCAAAGCCCGTGCGCGCGGTTAGATCGAGCATTTCCCGAAAGCTCAACCCATCTGGCATCGCCTTTTCGTACAGCCCCAGCGAGTATTGCGTCATGGTTTTATTTCCCCTGCCCATAGTAGGCATTGGCGCCGTGTTTGCGCAGGTAGTGCTTGTCCAGCAGTTCCTGCTGCATTGCCGTTAATTCTCCATTACTGAGTGACAGGTTGTGCCATGCCATAAACGCGACTTCTTCCAGAACCACTGCGTTGTGGACTGCTTCCATCGCATCCTTACCCCAGGCGAAGGGTCCGTGGCTGTAGACCACCACGGCAGGCACGGCCAGGGGGTCGATCCCGGTGAAGCGTTCGATGATCACTTTGCCGGTTTCTTTTTCGTATTCTCCGGCAATTTCTTCAGGGTTCATTTTTCGTGTGCAGGGGATTTCGCCGTAGAAGTAGTCGGCGTGGGTGGTGCCAAATGCCGGCACGCCGCGTCCCTGCTGCGCAAAGATCGTAGCCCAACGCGAGTGGGTGTGGACGATACCACCCAGGCCTTCAAAAGCCTTATAGAGCTCCAGGTGGGTGGGGGTGTCTGAAGAAGGTTTCAGTTTTCCCTCAACAACCTTTCCATCCATGTCCACAACCACCAGGTCTTCAGCGGTCATCACATCGTACTCAACCCCGGAAGGCTTGATCACCACCAGCCCTGCCTCGCGGTCAATCCCCGAGACGTTACCCCAGGTGAAGGTGATTAAGCCATACTTCGGCAGCGCGAGGTTCGCCTTTAAAACTTCAGCTTTCAATAGCTCAAGCATATTTTCTCCTCAACCGCTCCAAATCTACTGATTTGCTACAAGCAAGCCCGAGGATTTTTGGAGCATGATCCTACAACAGCAAGGCCTCAATTGCCCTGGCGACACCAGCACGATCGTTCGTGCCGGTTACATACAAAGCCTTACTCTTCAATTCTTCGTGCGCGTTAGCCATCGCCACCGTCAGACCAGCCTCATTAAACATGGCAAGGTCATTGATGTAATCTCCAAAGACACAGACCTGATCCTTTTCGAGACCCAGCAACTTCCGCACTTCCGCCACGGCTGTTCCCTTATTCGTTCCTGCCGCCATGATATCCAACAAACCCTCATCCGAACTGGTGTAGCTGATTTCAGGCAAGCTGTCCAAGAAGGCAGTAACCAACGTAAAATCTTCCTCAGGGATCTGGTAGAGCAGCATCTTCAAAATTTCATTGTCAATGCCGGTATAGCTGCGACCGTCAAAGTATTCCAGCCGCATCGCCTTAAGACCACCAGCTTCCGCAATTTCGTTGTAACGTTCAAAACGCTTTATTCGCAGGCTGTTGCCGGAAAAATAACTGACCTGACCAGTCAGGGCAGAATAGTCGTAATCCCTTTCCCTGGCATAATCAAGAATTTTGACGGCGGCTTCCCGGGGGATTGGATGATTTGAAAGAAGTTGGCCAGTTTTGCCGTCCACGATTGCCGCGCCATTGGTCGTAATGACAGGACCCTGAATGTCCAAAGCATGGGCGTACACTTCCAACATGGTAAAAATCCGTCCGGAGCAGATTGTGAAGAAAATGCCTTTAGCTTCTGCCGCACGGATCGCTGCGAGGTTCTCGGCGGAGAGGGTCGCATCCGAATTTAACAATGTCTGGTCCAGATCGCTCACGACCATTCTGATCTTTTGACCAAGCTTCCTCAATTCGGAATGTTCCAATGCCTTCCCTGCTCCTCTCCGGCTTGCCGTGAAACCTTATTTTTTCTGGTATTTCTGGTCGAGACCAAGCTCGAGGATATTCCTTTTGACCTCATCAGCCGACATGACATTCTTGAGACCAATTACCGGGATGCCCTTCTGTGCGGCAGCGTCGAACATATTGGTAAAAGGCAATGGGCAGAACACGATATCGTATCCGATTGCCGCGCTTTTTCCTTCAGAGATGGAGCAGTGGTGAATGCGCGTGATGTCCATGTTGAGCTCTTTAGTTACTTTCTCAACCGCCATTTTCAACAGGAGGCTTGAACCAGCTCCGTTTGCACATGAAACTAAAATTGTTGCCATATTTTCCCTTTCTTGTCTTGCTTGACCTTCCGTCAGGGACCTTTCGATCCCTGACGGATAATACAACTAATTATATAGGTTTATTTATTGCTTCGAAACTTATTTTTCTGCTTTAAGCGCTTTGTAAGCTTCGTAGTCCTCGGTCACGAGGAAGTAACCCTTCTTGTCCATGAGGTACTGGATCTGGGGAACGGCGAACAGGAAGATCGCAACCAGCGCCACACCAAAGTAGCTCAGGTACTTCATCAGAACGGTGAATACTGGCCAGACAACTGCCCAGTCCCACATACCGAGGTAACCGCCGAACGCAGCCAGACCAACCCAGCCAGCAATCAGGGCTGAACCAAATACCTGCATCAGACCTGCGACGAACGGCCAGAGCATGGCAGCCTTCAGACCGCCCTTGTTGTTGGCAAAGACAGCGATGGTCGCGTTGTCAAAGAACACCGGGACGAAGCCGGCGATGACCAGCGTGGGGCTCTTGAGCAGGATCAGGATTGCAATCGCCAGGAACTGGCCAATAGCGCCGAACAGGAAGCCGATGGTAACGGCATTGGGGGAACCAAATCCATAGGCTACTGCACAATCCACACCCGGCACTGCGCCCTTGAGGAGTCTCTGAGAAATACCCTGGAATGATTGAGTCAACTCACCAACGAAGGTGCGAACGCCCAACTGCAGGATAGCCAGGTAAACTGCAAAGTTCAGACAGGTGGTCAGGATGTAGAAGAGGAATGATTTTCCCTCAGCCAGGAACTTGGCTTCGATCAAATAGGGCTTGCCCAAAAGCAGCAGAATTGCGCCGAAGAAGATGGTCATCAGGATGGAAGTGGCGACCATGTTTTCGTTGAAAATGGAAAGGAAACCAGGAAGTTTCATATCTTCCAGGCGTTTGCTTTCACCCTTGCTGTTCATTTTCATTTTTTCAGACAGCCAGGAGAAAAGCTTAAGCCCAAACATTTGTTGGTGCGCGATGCTGAAGCCTGCGCCATCAGTGAGGTCCTGAGTGATCTCGACGGTCAGGTTTGTGCCAGCCGCCCAATACAGACCAAGCAGCAGTGCCATGATCAACAAAACAGGGGTGTCGCCGAGCGCAGGGAAGCAAAACAGAATCAGCCAGAAAGCAGTTGAGGCTTGCTGTACCTGGACATGACCGGTGGTGAAAATAGCGCGGAACTTGGTCCACTTTTTCAAAGCCACCAAAACAATATTAAAGATGAAGGCAATTAAGACGAGGATCATGACCTGGCCAAAGGTTCGGCCAAAGACCTGTTCCACACCTGCGGTCACAGCGTTCTGACCAAAATACGGGTCAATCACCATCGCGTCCAGTTGGAAGCGGTCTTTCAGACCCACCAGAACTGGGCGGAAGTTGTTGACCAGACCGCCGGAGCCGACGATCAGGATGAGGTACCCGACAACGGCTTTGATCGTGCCAGCTAACACGTCATACCAGGGCTTTTTCAGCAAGATATAACCAAGCAAAACGATCAAACCAATAAAGTAAGCGGGTTGGGTAATGATGTTACTGACGATAAAGGTCCAAATTGTGTTTAAGATTTCCATTCGTGACTCCTTTTTCTGTATAATTGATTTTTTTGGACTTCTGCGCGGTGGCGCTTTGGAGATCGTCAGCTCACTGACCACCGCGCAGAAGCGGTTAACTGAAATCCTTGCTTACAAAATCGAGCGGAACGGGGTATTGGGTTCGTTGTCGAAGCAATCCGTGAATCCGCGCGGGTGGTGGTACTCCCGCTTGCCCAGGTCGTTCGGGTAGACATACTTGCCGCCCACTTCCCAGATGAAGGGTTCAAAGGAATATTGCAGGCGGTACTTGCGCATATCATAAAGCGCCAGGATTTCCTTCGTGTCCGCCATGAAGTTGGTCCAAACATCATAGTGGATCGGGATCACGACCTTGCAGCGCAGAGCTTCAGCCATGCGCAGGATGTCGATTGAGGTCATCTTGTCAGCTATGCCGATGGGATTTTCGCCATAAGAACCAAAAGCCACGTCAATTTCATAATCCTTGCCATGCTTGGCGAAGTAGATGGAGTAGTGCGAGTCACCGCTGTGGTAGATGTTGCCGCCAGGGGTCTTGATGATGTAATTGACAGCTTTATCGTCCATATCGGTCGGGCAAATGCCGCGAATGTCCTGGTAGCCATCGGTAGTCACCAGGCAGGTTCGGTCAAAGGAATCGACCGCAATAATCTCAAGATCTTTGATTTTGATCGAATCGCCCGGGCGCACAGTGATGCAGCGTTCCGCGGGAACACCCCATTTGAGCCACATATCCACAGACTTTTTCGGACCGATGAAAGGAATTGGCTCTTCAACATTCTTTAGAATAGCTGCGGCATAGTTCACGTCGATGTGATCGTTGTGGTAATGAGTTGAGAGGACCGCATCCACCTTCCTGACCGCGAAGGGGTCCATCACAAATGGGCTGGCACGCAGGTTGGGCTGCAGCAGGCGGCAACCGCACATATTTGCCATCTGGTGCCCAGCGACCATGTTCTTGGACTTCTTGGTGCGCTTTCCGTTGCCCAGCCAAAAATCGATGCTGATGTTGGCATCACCCGGGGTTTTGATCCACAAACCGGTGCATCCCAACCACCACATTGCCACTGTGCCGGGTGCTACAACTTCTTCCTCAATTTCTTCATTAAGCCAGGTTCCCCATTCGGGAAAAGTGCTCAAAACCCAGGATTCGCGTGTGACTTCATCAATTTTGCTCATAGATCTCCTTTTCGATTTTTAATGGTCTTCCCTTGTGGGGAGTTATTTGGAATAAGGAAAAGCACCTTTCGGGCTTCCATTGACAAGAGGGCGATTCGCAGCCCTCGTAGCACCTTATTTACGTTCGTCGGCTTCCTGCTTCTCAAGCCGGATGATCTCACGCGCACAAGCCAGGTCTGTCACTAAAACGTTAATGATGCCAGTCCTCAGAGCGCCCAGAATCGCAGCCCCTTTGCGCGCTCCGCCGGAAATCGAGACGACCTTTTTTGACCGTTTCAATTCCTCGAGTGTCAGGCTGACTACCCGCTGGTTGAATTCTGGACAGCAGGGCTTACCGTGGATATCAAAAGCCTGGGCACAAATGAAGCCTACCGCTCCATGCTCCCGGAGAGGTTGAAACTCTCGGTCCGTGTCAATCCCCGACCAAAGGTAGCTTAGGGTGTCTTTGTTAACGCCGCCAACGCCAGTCAGGATCAAATCTGCCTTGCGGGCCTTATCGAGCGCGAAGGCAATTGCTGGCTGCTGTTTGATGAGCCGGCAGGCTTCGGGGCTATCCAGCAGAAGCGGGGCATTCAAAGCGACGCCTGTAGCGCCAAACTTCTCCACCATTGTTCCCAGGAGTCTTGGGATATTGATGACCGGATTTTGCACCAAAATGCCACCGATCACCTGCACCACCTCAAGGTTAAGGTAAGGGGCTGGTTTCAGCGCTGCGATGGTCTGTTCCATCGATTTTCCCCAGGATATGCCAACTGTCTGGCGTGGTTTCAGCTGCTTATTGATGTAGTTGGCAGCCATCTCACCCATCAGGGTTCGCATCTGAGCTTCATCGTGACCGTCTGAATTGAGGATGAAAATATCGTCAAGCTGATACTTGCGTTTGAACATTTGTTCAAACTCGAAACATCTTTCACCGAAATGCTTGATATTGAAGGAGATTACGCCCTCTTCCCGAGCCATCGTCAACAGACGTGAGACCCTGGAACGAGAGATAAAAAACTTCTCCGCGATTTCTGCCTGGGTCATTTCCTGCTCGTAGTAGAGCGAGCAGACTTCCGCCAGCAACTCAAGTTGTTGGGCTTTTCTGAGTTCAAGAACTTCTTCTGGTGTGAGCAAAGTTCCGCCTTTCAAAAAAATGTCTGCAGGATTAACTACACATATAGCATAGCAACTTTGTGCAGTATTCACAATATTAATTGTGTTTTTTGCACAATTGTGCAATGTTTTGATTCACGCTGGTTATTTTGGGAAAAAATAAAAAAGCTTAACCAATATCGGTTAAGGAATCAGTGAATATCTTCAGGATTCCCCCTGGTGGTTACACCTTGCTGATTACAGCTCTTTTTGAGGTTGCTTGATTGCGGCTTGTTTGGCTTTTTTAGCACGGATTTGTTTCACTCGCGGGCTTTCCGGCTTGACCAGGAGCCACAGGTGGCGGAATGCCGCCCCTGGCGCGCGCGTAAGCATTCTGGGTCCGGCATACCGCATAACTTCGCGCACCTGTTGGCGGTAGTGCGGCTTATAGCAGTGCACCGGGCATTTGGCACAGACAGGCTTCTCGGGCAAAAAATGGCAGTGTTCCAGCCGCTGGTGCGCATAAGCCTCCAGTTGTCTGCAATCCTCACACAACCCCTCTTTCTGCCCATGCTTGTCGTGGCAATACAAAAAAAGCATGAGGGAGATTGTTTGTTTCTCGGTGTTCAAAACCTTCGCTTTTTCCATGAGGCAACAATTTTAGCGCATCTTTAAAAAATTTGCCCCGCAATCATCGGGGCAAATTTTTTATGTCTATATCAATGCGAAGTGAGGCTACGAAACTAATTCCGCCTCGAGCGAGATCTCCACGCCGCCAAGGGCTCTTGAAACCGGGCAACCAAGCTTGGTTGCCTGGGCGATTTCCTGGAACTTCTCAACGGATATCCCGGGCACGCTTGCCTTGCTCACCAGGTGGCTGCGGGTGATCGTCGCCTTGCCATCAACATTTCTCAGTGCCATATGAGCAGTGGTTTCGATTTTCTCAGGTGGAAAACCCGCTTCTGTCAATCCAGCGCTGAGCGCCATGGAATAACAGCCGGCGTGTGCCGCTCCTAATAATTCTTCAGGATTGGTACCTACACCCTCTTCAAAACGGGAGGAAAAGGTGAAGGGTCCGTCAAAACTACCAAAATGCATGTTTCCTTTGCCTGTTTTTAGTGTTCCTTCCCAAATTGCGCTTGCTTTTCTATCTGCCATAATCAGCTCCTTTTTGTTTGTCTTGTATGCTTCTATGATAGCGAAAGCCTGCCTGCCGTGCAATAAGCTGTAGAGACACAACAAAAAACCCCCTCTGTAATTGGAGGGGGTTTCGGTCGAAAAAATACGATTAAGAGATCCAGCCGCGCAGTCTCATCGCCTTGACGACTTTGTCAATACTGACCATGTAAGCCGCGTCGCGCGTGTAGACATTTTTGCTGAGCGACATGTCCAAAACGGACTTGAAAGCATCGGTCATCTTGTGATTCAGTCGCTCCAGGACTTCTTCGCGTCCCCAGTAGAAGTTCTGGTCATTCTGCACGCCTTCAAAGTACGAAACGGTCACACCGCCAGCGTTGCAGAGGAAGTCAGGGATAACGAAGACGCCATTTTGTTCCAGCACCGCATCCGCTTCGGGGGTGGTGGGTCCGTTGGCAGCTTCCGCCAGGATTTTGACATTTTTGCTGATCTTCTTGACGCTCTCGGCATTGATCTGACCTTCAAGGGCAGCGGGAATGAGCACATCCACGTCCTTGGAAATCCACGCATCACCATCTTCGACGAGGTAGCCGGCTTCCTGGGCTTTTTCTTTGTTGATGGTGCCATATTGGTCTGTGATGCTCTTGAGGAACATCGGATCCACGCCCTCTTCTTTGCTGAAGGTGTAGGATTTTTTGTCTTCGCGATCCCAGCAGGAAACGCAAACGACTTTGCCGCCCAGGAACTGGCGGAAACCGATCGCCGCATATTGGGCAACGTTGCCAAAGCCCTGGATAGCCGCGGAAGTCGTCGCGGGGTCCATGCCGAGGTGCTTCATGGCTTCGCGTACAGTGAAGATCACGCCAAAACCAGTGGCTTCGGTGCGGCCTTCTGAGCCGCCGCCGCCAAGAGGCTTTCCGGTGATGGTGCCGGGAGTGTAGTTGCCGACGAGGGTGGAGTATTCGTCCATCATCCAGCCCATCATCTGGGGGGTTGTGCCAACGTCCGGTGCGGGGACGTCCTGGCGGGGACCAATGTTTTTCCACATGATACGCACAAAACCGCGCACCAGGCGTTCCTTCTCGCCAACAGAGAGGGTGGAGGGATCCACCACGACGCCGCCCTTGCCGCCACCCAGGGGGATGTCGGCGACAGCGCATTTCCAAGTCATCCACATCGCCAAAGCGCGCACGGTATCGGCGGTTTCATTGGCCGCGAAGCGCAGACCACCCTTATTCGGACCGCGGGCATCGTTATGTTGAACACGGAAACCCTGGAAGACTCTGATGCTGCCGTCGTCCATGCGCACCGGGATGCGGAAATGAAATTCCCGCGCGGGATAACGCAGATAATCCCTGATTTCCTGGCTGAGTTCAAGCTGATCAGCGACTTTGTCGAATTGAGCCTGAGCCATTTCAAAAGCGTTTGTACTTCCTGACATTTATCTCTCCTTTTTATCCTTCTTGGAAATTGGAACAAAAATGACGCACAAAGCATACGCCCTGCCCGTCATAGGTTAGATGAGGTTGTTGATCACGTCCGTGTGACATCAAATTCCTCGTTATTTTGATAGCTTAACCTTATCCCAAATGTCACGTTTGGTCAAGCAACTGATACGAAAAAGCCCGGGGGCTGCCCGGGCTATTCTTCATCGAAAGATCTACTTCAGTTCCAAAATGTAGGTGTTGACCCCATTTGCCTCTGAGACTTTATGGAAGCCAAGGTCTTCGTACATTTTCGGCACTCCAAGGTACTGCCTCTGGGGATGGGCGCTCCAGATGAACGGTTTACCTATGATCTTGTCAAATCCCTGCCTGCGGCTTTCTTCAATAGCCTCTGCCAGCATTCGGGTTGCTAATCCCTTGCCACGATAATCCGGGTGGATCACGAAACAAACTACAATCGCGTTGCGACCTGTGAGACTGTGCAACTCTTCATCATTTTTGAGTTGCGCATAATTATTCACATCATTGACGTTGACCCAACCCACCATCTGATCACCATCAAAGGCAACGAGTCCGTGCATGAGACCACTTTTAATATTCGTTTCTGCAAGGGCTTTGTTTTGATCGGCACTTCGTTCGCGCCATTCAGCACTGCTGCAGTCAAGATGATAGTATTGGCAATAACAAAAATGCCAGTGTTCAGCATGGCTGTAATCCATTTCACTCAGATAGGAGGTGAATTGGTTCGCCATATCCGGGGTCAGGGGTTTTATTTGCAAATCATTTATCGACATACTTCTTTCACGCTCCATCATTTTTTCAACAAACAAATGTTACCAGTTTACCGGTCCTTTGCCCACAAAAAAGTTGTGCAAACTCACCCAATCTGCTTCACAAAACGATCAATGCGCAACAGGGCTTCCTCCAGTTTTTCATAGGAAGTCGCGTAGGAAACCCGCGCAAAGCCCAGGCCGGCATCCCCAAAGGAATTCCCCGGTACCATGGCCACATGCTCTTCTTTAAGCAGGCGATTGCAGAACTCCTCATCGCTTAACCCGGTTGAACGTAAATCCGGGAAGGCGTAAAAAGCGCCCTTGGGTTCGAAAGTCTTGAGACCGATTGCGTTCAGACCACTGACAACCAGCTTACGGCGGCGATCATATTCCCGCAGCATTTCCTGCACGTAAGGTTCACCAATCATCAATGCTGAGAGAGCCGCGTATTGGGAGACCGTGGGAGCAGACATGATGGAGTACTGATGGATGCGAACCATACCAGCAATTATCTCTTTAGGTCCAGCGGCATAGCCGATACGCCAGCCGGTCATGGCATAAGCCTTCGAAAAACCGCCCATCAGCACGGTGCGTTCCTGCATGCCAGGCAAACTGGGGAAACAGACATGTTCGGTTCCATAAACAAGGCGATCGTAGATCTCGTCGGAGACCACCATTAAATCGTGTTTATCGACCAGGGCAGCCAGTTTCACGAGGAACTCACGCGGATAAACCGCACCGGTTGGGTTGCTGGGGCTGCCGATGAAAATCGCGCGGGTTTTGGGGGTGATGGCAGCTTCAATGGCCTCAATGCGAGGAACAAAGTTGTCTTCGGCGAAGGTTGCCACTTCCACCGGCACACCGCCCGCGAGCGCGACTTCCGCCTGATAGGATACAAAGCACGGTGTGGGAATGATGACTTCGTCTTTTGGATCCAGCACTGCCGCAAACACGAGGTATAAGGCTTCTGAAACTCCTACCGTCACGATAATTTCAGACTCAGCAAAATACTCAACGTCATAGAGGCGTTTGAGATGATCACTGATCGCTTGCCGAAGCACAAGCAACCCGTGGTTAGAGGTGTAGTGAGTTTCACCCCGCCGGAGCGCTTCTATGCCGGCCTGAATAACTGGCTTGGGTGTGTCAAAATCCGGCTCACCAATGCCCAGAGAAATAACTTCCTTCATTGTTGCGGCAATATCGAAGAATTTACGGATACCCGATGGTTTTAATGCTGCCACCTTTTCAGATAATCTGACTGCCATTCACTCTCCTTTTTTATTCAGTTCTCAATTTTTACCAATTTGCCCAGGAGTTATCTCCCAGGTTGAACTTACCTGTCAAACCATTAACGACGACATCGTAGCCAAGTAAAGAGCCTTCGAGGTGAGCGTTGGTGATATGGGCTCCGGGGCTCAGGATGGAGTCGCGGATGGAGCTATGCTGCACAAGGCTGCCTGCCCCCACCGAGACAAACGGACCGATGATGGAGGTGCTCAC